>DATMXC010000157.1:0-7465 GCA_035561915.1 Gammaproteobacteria bacterium | reverse complement strand
ACAATACCTAATTAATCGCGCTCAGCCAATGGAGCCCATAATCGGAATCGAACCGATGACCTCTTCCTTACCAAGGAAGTGCTCTACCGACTGAGCTATATGGGCTTTGATCCCGTCACTTGGTAGCCGGCCACCGTCAATTGAAAACTGGTAACTAAAAAAACTGGAGCGGGTGATGGGAATCGAACCCACGCTATCAGCTTGGAAGGCTGAAGTTCTACCATTGAACTACACCCGCCCTGCAAAACAGATGCACTGACAGTACCTGAAACCCCCTCGTTGCTCTGCCTCCGCCAAGTTGCTCATGGGCGTCTTGGTGGAGGGGGGAGGATTCGAACCTCCGAAGGCTGAGCCGTCAGATTTACAGTCTGATCCCTTTGACCGCTCGGGAACCCCTCCGCAAACATAAGCCGGTTATTTTGCTGGAAATTTGCCGTAGCGTCAACTATTCTGGCGGTTAGGGGCAGGATTACGAGGGGAGTCGAGTAAGCAAACCCTCTCGTCGACTGTTAAAATGGCTCTTTATATGAGCCGGACTACATGGGCGGCAAAGAGGACTCTGCCAGTCGTAATTATAGCCCAAACCTTACGCTGCCGCCATCCAAACCAGAACGGGTTCGGGGTGTCACCCGGCCACTGGGGAATGCTATGATTCCATCATCGCCAATCCACCTCGACTCACCAGCGAACTAAAAACACAATGAAAATAACAATTTATGGATCAGGATACGTCGGCCTGGTAAGCGGCGCGTGTCTTGCGCAGATGGGCAATGAGGTCGTGTGCATGGACACCGACGCCCGCAAGGTCGAGATGCTGACACAGGGGAAGATCCCCATTTATGAACCCGGGCTGGAGGATCTGGTGCAGTCCAACATCAAGGACGGCCGCCTGTCCTTCACCACCGATATGAAGGCCGCCGCTGCGCACGGCCTGTTTCAGTTCATCGCCGTGGGCACCCCTCCCGGAGAAGACGGCAGCGCTGATTTAAGCCACGTCCTCGCGGTGGCGCGCGCCATCGGCGAGCACCTGAACGACTACCGCATCGTCGTGAATAAATCCACCGTCCCGGTAGGCACAGCCGATAAGGTCCAGGCGGTCATCCGCGAGACCCTCAAGCGGCGCGGCGCGCAGGTGGAGTTTGATGTCGCCTCCAATCCTGAATTTCTCAAGGAAGGCGCCGCGGTAGATGATTTTATGCGCCCGGACCGGATCATCCTCGGCGCGGATAATCCGCGTACCGTTGAATTGCTGCGCGCCCTGTATGCGCCCTTTAACCGCAACCACGATCGCATGGTGGTGATGGACGTTCGCTCGGCCGAACTGACCAAGTATGCAGCCAACGCAATGCTCGCCACTAAGATCAGCTTCATGAATGAGCTTGCCAACGTCGCCGAGCGGGTCGGCGCGGACATCGAGCAGGTGCGGCTGGGCATCGGTTCCGATCCGCGCATCGGTTATCATTTTATTTATCCCGGCTGCGGTTACGGCGGCTCGTGCTTCCCGAAAGACGTGCAGGCCCTGGTGCATACCGCCGCTCAGGCAGGCTATCCGGCGCAATTGCTGTCCTCTGTCGAGGCCGTTAATGCCCGTCAAAAGCAGGTGTTATTCGAAAAGATCTCCAAACATTTCAGCGGCACACTGCGCGGCAAGACCTTCGCGCTGTGGGGGCTGGCCTTCAAGCCCAACACCGACGACATGCGCGAAGCGCCCAGCCGCACGTTGATGGAGGCGCTGTGGGCGGCGGGCGCCAAGGTGCAGGCCTATGATCCGGCGGCCGTGGAACAAACGCGCGCAATCTATGGCGAACGCCCCGACCTGCAGCTTTGTCCCGATAAAGAACACGCCCTGCAAGGCGCCGACGCCTTGATTCTGGTGACCGAGTGGAACGTGTTTCGCAGCCCTGATCTCGAGCAGATCAAACTCCTGCTCAACGCGCCGGTGATCTTCGACGGCCGCAACCTCTATGACCCGCAGGCTATGTCCAGGGCGGGCTTCATCTATTATGCGATGGGCAGGGGAACGCCCTCGCCCGGCATGACCCGCAAGCCGGAATCCGACAGGCAGGCGCGCTCGGGATAAGAGTGAAGATACTCGTCACCGGTAGTGCCGGTTTTATCGGCGCGGCACTCACGCTGCGCCTGCTCGAACGCGGCGATGAGGTCATCGGCGTTGATAATCTCAACGACTATTACGACGTCAACCTCAAGCTCGCGCGATTGGCCCGCTACTCAGACCATCCCCGCTTCACCGAGGCGCGCGTCAACCTGCAAGACCGCGCTGGCTTGGCACACGTGTTCACACAATACAAACCGCAGCGCGTCGTCGCCCTCGCCGCTCAAGCCGGTGTGCGCTACTCGCTGCAAAACCCGCACGCGTATATAGAGTCCAACATCGTCGGCTTTCTCAACGTCCTGGAAGGCTGCCGCCATCACAATGTGGAACATCTCGTCTACGCCTCCAGCAGTTCGGTCTACGGCGCCAACACCAAGATGCCGTTCTCGGTGCATGACAACGTGGATCATCCGGTGAGCCTGTATGCCGCCAGCAAAAAGGCCAATGAGTTGATGGCGCACACCTACAGCCACTTATACCGGTTGCCGGTGACGGGCCTGCGCTTTTTCACCGTGTACGGCCCGTGGGGAAGGCCCGACATGGCGCTCTTTATCTTCACCAAGAAAATTCTCGCGGGCGAACCGATAGATGTTTTTAATCATGGCAAACACAAACGTGACTTCACCTATATAGACGATATCGTGGAAGGCGTGGTGCGCGTGCTGGATAAAATTCCAGAACCTGATCCTGACTGGAGCGGCGAGGCGCCCGATCCCGCCAGCAGCCTTGCGCCTTACCGCTTATATAACATCGGCCACAATCAGCCGGTGGAATTGATGCACTTCATTGCAACACTGGAAAAAAATCTCGGTAAAAAAGCCAAGCTCAATATGCTGCCTTTACAGGCGGGTGATGTCCCGGCGACGTATGCGGACGTAGATGATTTGGTACACGACGTGGGATATAAACCAACAACCTCCATAGAGGTAGGCATCGCACGTTTTGTGGAGTGGTATAAGAACTATTACAAAATTTGAAATATCTGCTGTAGCATGCGCCATGCGCACGATTAAACCTACAAGCCAACAAACCTCACCTCCGGCCTGCCGCTTGCACCCGCCAGCCGCTCGGCCAGCGGCGGCAAAACCTCTTTCAATGTATCCATCAACTTCCACGGCGCATTCACAATCACCAAGCCGCTGCCGTTTAAGCGGTTCTCCACATCATCCGGCAGCGTCAGGAATTCCACGGCCTGTGCTCCCATGCCCAAACCCCGCACCCCTTCATGAAACCGCGCTACAGTCTTGCGCGATTTGATGGGGTACCACGCCATATAGATACCGTTGCGCCAATGTTTCGCTCCGTACCGGAGCACGGCGAGCACGTTATCAAAATCATCTGCTGCCTCATAAGGCGGATCAATCAGCACCAACCCCCGATTTTCCTTCGGCGGCACAAAGCCCTTTAACGCCTTCCAGGCGTCAACACAATTCACGGCGACACCCTGTATCTCCGCCATATTATTTTTAAGATACCGGCACTCTTGCTCATTAAGCTCCATCAACACCGCTCTATCCTGCGGGCGCAAAAACTCCGCGACAATAAACGGAGAACCCGGATAATGTTTGAGCCCACCTCGCTGGTTTAATTTTTCGACGACGGCAAAATAATCCGCAAAGGCCGGCCACTTCCCCCGCTCCGGCCAAATCAATGCTAGGCCTTTCTCAAACTCTCCCGGCCCCTTTAACGCATAGAGACCACCCCCCGCATGCGTGTCAATCACACAGAACGGTGTCTCTTTTTGCTGGAGCGCACGCAGCACCAAGATCAGCGCGACGTGCTTAAACACATCGGCAATATTGCCGGCGTGAAAACTATGGCGGTAGTTCAATAATTCGATCTCAGCAGGGAAAACATAGTGTCGGCAAATCGTATTTCACCGGCCGTCGCAGGGATCCGGTGGTCAAAAATCCCGTTGCACGTCATGCCAGGGAGGATACTGATCCTACGGGGAGAAAGGAGGAACTGAGGCAAGCGCTCGCAACTAAGGGCATGCCTATCTGCGCGGCGATCAAGTAGCCGCGGCAAGCTCTATGCGTCAGTAATGCCAACAGATACAGCAGTCCGTATACAGCTAGAAGTCCAGCTCCTTTTCGAGATCCGCCTGACCCTTCTTGAATTTCGTTTGATCCGCCTCGTTTTTTTCCACAATCGAGCCCTGCATTTTCTCGCTCGACTTCTCTATCGCGCGCCCGGTCGCCTCCATCTTGGCTTCTACCTGGGCCGCCTTCGGCGAACCGGCGAATTGATAATAACCAATGGCCGCCGCGCCCATCAGCCCCGCGTCACCTCGCTTCATGATGGTGTCACCGCGTTGCTCGGCGCGAACTTTAGCCGGCTTGTCTCCCTCCGGAAGGAACTGCATCCAGCCCGCAGCGCTCTGCAACTTCCCCAGTGACGCATGCGCGGAAGTCCCCAGCGTTCCCGCATCCGCAGTCAGCCCCTTGGCGTCCTGCTCTTCCAGCGACATCAGTTTCGCGGCACTGGTCTTGGCAATCTTCTCCAATTCCTGCCGATAGCCGACCGACGATTTATAGTTCCCTCTGCCCGACAAGCTCTCCACATTCCAGGCCGCCTTGAACAGTTCTATGTCCTCCGGCTTGGCATGTACGACCTTGAGCATCACCCGATCCGCCTCGGCGAAATTCCCGCTGGCCTCGAACCAGGCAAAGGCCGAGGTCTTACCGTCGGCGCGCGGTGGCTCTTTGCTATACAACACCCCATCGGCCTCGGCCTTGGCCGCGAGTTCCTGGCCGAGCTTCGGCAGATTCGCACGCGCCCTCGCCACCAAGCCGCTCGAAGCACATTCAGCTCCGAGCGCACCCCGATAGGCCAGAAAGACTTGCGCCTTGTTGCCGGATTTTTCAGCCCTGGCCACCTCGGCGTCGCGGGCGGCGATTTGCGCCTGCCCGGTCGAATCGCCGCAAATGTCATCCGCGACAACTACTGCGGAAAACCCCATCAACAACAGCGCCACGGCGCCATGACGATGCAATCGCTTCATAAGTCCCCTTTACTGCGCCTGTTCCATCATTTCCTTCATCATCTTATCGGGATCCATGCCGGCGCCGCCTGCACCATCCCCGCCCATGTCTTTCGGCATCTCATCCTTACCCGGCTTTCCGGCCGGCTGCCCTCGTCCCATCATGGCGCCCATGTCGTTCTTGGTGTAGCCTGCGGGAATTTCAAACAGCTTCGGATCCTGCTTCTCGATTTTCAGATTACTCAATTCGATTGCGACGCGATCCTTTCTATTTCCTTCTTTGTACAGCATATCCATCTTCATCGTGATGCCATCCTTGGTGGTCCAGAAAAAGCCTCCGAACTTTTTGCCGTCTTTTCCTGTGGCTACGACCTTGTACTTGGTGGTCTTGACGCCGTTAATCTCTTCCTCACCCATCGCGGTCCGCTGCTGTACGTCCATGTCATGTGCGTCGGGCGAGCCCTGCTGATCCATGGCCATTTCCATGTACATATTGCCCATCAGTTGCCATACCACTTTCTTGTCGGGGCGGATAATCGTGACTATACCTTCTCCACCGCCCATCTCCTGGCGCTGCTTTCCGTGTGAATGGTAGACGCGCGACTTCATCGCCATCCCTTCCGACTCCATCACACTATCGGCCGAATAGTCTACCTGAGGCTCATCCATCTTGGCGGCCCACACGCCAGAAGCTATGGCAAAGCCAACGGCGGCGATGCAGCCCATTACCCCCCACATCACCGGCCTGTTTGTTGCGTTTTGAGCTGCCGCTCCCGACATTGCGCTTTCCATATATTCTCCTTGAAAATGTGTGTGTTCGCCCGGATCAACTGCATCCCATCATAAGCAGCGGGCAGGGTTGAGTCAATCGGCTAACTCATCCCGCCCTTCATCACATGCGATAATCGAACTACTATCAACGTGAACAAGAATGTCTACACCCACGGCATAAAAAAGTGTAGGATTTATCCCAACACATTAAAAAGGAAAATATCATGTTCTTGAAGCACAAAAAAATCGGCGATATGGTGGAGATTCTTGATGTGGATGCCCTGTTCGACCCCTGTAAATCATCCGTGTCGGGGCGCTTTCACGCCGGCGAGGAAATGCCTGAGCCTGAGTTATTTGACAAGAATGAGCTGGTCTTTCCTTCCGATGAAAAACTGCCGCGCTGTTGGACAGACCCGCATTACCGCAGCACAACCAGATGAGCGAGGAATCAATCAACAATCAATGAGGTCACCCATTGGTTTGCGCACCCCGGGCGGGATGTCGACGAGAAGTGGACGGGGTGGTGAGAGCTTTCCATCCGACATACAGATCAAACCAACACCTGCCGAGTCTCCGCAATAAAACGGTGTATCCCCTCCTCAATTTCCGGAGCTATCATCACCTCTGGCCGTTTGCCATTCGGGCAGGCGAGTCGCGGTGACGTCCCGAACAAACGGCAGATCAGCGGGCGTTCCGCGTAGACTTGGCAACCCTTGTCACCCAAGTGCGGGCAGCTCAGCTCGGCAAGCGCCGCCTCATGCTCCGCCTCGCTTTTGACGGTAAGCCTTGCCATCTCTTCGCTGGAGGTAGTCACCGGCCCGCAGCAATCGTGACATCCAGGTATGCACTCGAACGATGGAATACGCTCGCGGAAAAACCGGATCTTTTGATAGTTTCTTGTCATGGATGTCATTCCCTGGGGATATGATGCGCGGCAGATGGTCTTGCTTACAAGGTAGAAGGGACTTCGCGCTTCCAGCGAAACATAGGGTCACGAAAAAACATAGGGTCAGGTCTAGCTAAGATGCACATCATTCCCCTCCTCTAACAACTCGCCCAACCGTCGTAAAGTGTATCCCGAAGTGCGCGGAGAGTTGTTGGTAAGAATAAGCTCCCGTTGCATAAGCTGCAATAATGGCCGCATTTCTGTCGTGCGCGTGACGTTCGATTTCCGCTAAGGTGGGCGGTGGCGGACGACGCTGCGCACGGGGAATTTGCACGTCGTCTTTGCCTGACTGGTGATGGGCTTGCATACGTTGTACAAACTGTTCGTCACCCAGAAATACTTGCCCCTTGAGATTTGACCAAGGCGAAGCGGCCTTGATGCCCTCTCTTACAAATTGCGCATAACGCTGTTGGGCCAGACTGCGTCGTTTGGCAAACTGCTCCAGCAAGCCATCAACGGCAAGCCAGGGGGCGGCGGGTTCCAGACCCACGCTTGCCCGATAGCTGCTCCATGGCCAAGCGCCCAGTTTCTTGACCCTGCCGGCGCGAACCGGATTGAGCACCACATAACGCGACAGTTCCAGCAGGTAGGCATCGCGGTCTACCAAGATGGCTTTGAATCGCCCTTGAAACAAATGCCCCACGCGCCGGTG
>DATMXC010000156.1:0-8151 GCA_035561915.1 Gammaproteobacteria bacterium | reverse complement strand
TCGTATACCTTTGTTCCGTTATCTCGCCGGATTGGCCGGCATGGACGCAGCCCCGTTTCTGATGCCGGTGCCGATGATGAATGTCATCAACGGCGGGGCGCATGCCGACAACAGCATAGACTTGCAGGAATTCATGATTCTCCCGGCCGGCGCACCGAATTTCAGCGAGGCGGTGCGCTACGGCGCCGAGGTGTTCCATGCCCTGAAAAAGGTCTTGCACGCCCGCGGTCTCAACACCGCAGTCGGCGACGAGGGCGGCTTCGCGCCGAACTTGTCTTCCAATGAGTCCGCCATCCAGATTATTTTGGAAGCCATTACTCTCGCAGGTTACACACCCGGTAAAGATATCTTCCTCGGCATAGACGCCGCGAGTTCCGAGTTTTACAAGGATGGCCATTACGTGCTGGCCTCCGAGAACAAGCGGCTCACCAGCGCGCAGTTTGCCGATTATCTGTCCGCCTGGGTGGACAAGTACCCCATCATCTCCATCGAGGACGGCATGGCCGAGGACGACTGGGCCGGCTGGGCGTTACTCACCCAGCGCCTCGGCAAGCGCGTGCAGTTGGTGGGCGACGATCTGTTTGTCACCAACACCGAAATCTTCAAGAAGGGCATTGCCGAAGGCATCGCCAATTCCATCCTCATCAAGCTGAACCAGATCGGCACGCTGAGCGAAACGCTGGCCGCCATTGCGATGGCGAAGAAGGGCCACTATACGGCGATCATCTCGCATCGCTCCGGCGAGACCGAGGACACCAGCATCGCCGATCTCGCGGTGGCGACTCAAGTTGGCCAGATCAAGACCGGCTCGATGTCGCGCTCGGACCGCGTGGCCAAATATAATCAACTGTTGCGCATCGAGGAAGATCTGGGCGCAGAGGCCCGTTATGCAGGATGTAGCGCCTTCCCGCATCTTGCTCTATGATGGCGCCATGACTCATAGAGTGACGGCCTAGACGATGAAGTGGCTGGTGACGATACTCAGCGTGATGCTGCTGTCGCTCCAGTATTCTTTATGGTTTAGCGATAGCAGCCTTATCTCCACTTGGCGCATGCAGCAGGCCATAGAGACCCAGATCCAGCAGAACAAAACCCTCAGGGAGCGCAACCTCGCCCTCGATGCGGAAGTCACGGATCTGAAAACCGGCACGGCGGCTGTCGAGGAACGCGCCCGTAGCGAACTTGGTTTGATTCGTTCCGACGAGACCTTTTATCAGGTTATCCGCTGACGTGCAGGGACATACTAATGTCGCGGGAGGCAGGACGCCAGAAGCGACCCGTGATTCGTGAGTAGCCGGTTGTACACTTTTCTCATTGACCGCAAAACAAAACCACTCAACCGTTAAAGCCGCGCGTTATTGGGCGGTGGTGCCGGCGGCAGGCATCGGTGCGCGCATGCGGGGGGCGCTTCCGAAACAATACCTGACCCTGCGCGGAAAATGCGTCATCGAACACTGTCTGGATCGTCTCACCTCGCATCCCAAAATCAGCGGCATTGTGGTGGCCCTGAGGCAAGATGATGCTAACGGCGCGAAACTGTTAGCACGCTCGACATGGAACGGAAAACCTTTGCACTGCGTCGTTGGCGGTGAGCAGCGCTGTCACTCGGTATTAAACGCCTTGTCGCGGTTGGCTGACATCGCGGCGGACGACGACTGGGTGCTGGTCCACGACGCGGTAAGGCCATGCCTGCGGCACTCGGACATGGATAAACTTATCAACATGCTAGCAGAACATCCCGTGGGCGGACTGTTGGGTGTACCGCTTTCCGATACGGTCAAACGCGTGGCGGCGGATCATCGAGTGATTGAGACGGTCAATCGCATTGAACTGTGGCGTGCACTCACTCCTCAGATGTTCCGTCTCGCTGCACTCACCCGTGCGTTGACCGAGGCGATCGAGAGAGGCATCGAGATAACCGATGATGCGGCGGCTGTGAGTCTCACCGGTGCAGTACCGGTCATGATTGAGGGCCACGCTGACAACATCAAGATTACTCACTCCGCGGATCTCGCCCTCGCGGAATGGTATCTCGCCCAACAAGAGCAATCATTATGAGAATCGGACACGGTTATGATGCGCATGTTTTGGTTTCCGGCAGAAGATTAGTGCTGGGTGGAGTGACCGTTCCCTATGAGCAGGGACTGGCCGCGCACTCCGATGGCGACGTTCTTATCCATGCCCTCTGCGATGCGCTGCTCGGCGCGGCGGGGCTAGGCGATATTGGCCGTCATTTCCCCGATGGTAGCGCGCACTATAAAGACATAGACAGCCGCATCCTGTTGCGTCGTGTGCGAGATCTGGTTAACGAACGGGGATTCGGCGTTGCGAATGTTGATGCGACACTCATCGCGCAGGCGCCAAAGTTAGGGCCATATTTTGACCTGATGAAAGTGAACCTCTCGGACGATCTGAATATCACTGTTGATCGTATCAACATCAAGGCGACCACGACCGAAGGGATGGGATTCACCGGGCGCGGCGAAGGCATCGCCGCACACGCGGTGGTGTTACTTGAAGGCAGGGAAAAGGGAAAGTAGGCGGTCTCTCTCCCGGGGGATTTCCATCATAGGCGCTTCAACAGCACATACACTGCACCGGTGCCGCCGTCCACCTGGCGGGCAGAACAGAACGCCAGTACTTCGTCGCGTTGTTGTAGCCATCCGTTCAGCTTGCTCTTCAAAACCGGTTGTTTGTGGCGCGAGCCATAGCCCTTGCCGTGGATGATGCGCACACAGCGCGCGCCCATCGCCCGGATCTCCACCAGGAATTCCGCAAGTGCCTGGCGCGCCTCGTCCACGGTCAGGCCATGCAGATCCAGTTCGGCCTGAACCGTGAATTGGCCGCGCCGCAGCTTGCGGATCAGTCCATGCTGCAGGCCTTTACGGCTGAATAACAGCTCTTCTCCCGTTTCGATCTCAGCGGGGTCGAATGCGTCGGACAGCATATCGCGTATGACGCGCTCCTGTTCCAAGTGTGTTTGGCGTGGAACCGGTGACGGCCGTTTGTGCGGGTGAACGGTCTTGTCGTGTTTCAGCGGTGTTACCCGCTGGGTTGCACGGCGAAACAGTTCACCCTCTTCATCGGAGAGTTGAAATTTGCGGGCCATGGTGAGTATCCTGCCAGAATCCGGCCACGGGTGACAAGGAAAAAGCCGGGCTCAGTTCTGGGCGAGCGGACTGGATTTATCTGTAAGGTCGCGGTAGGGCTGTTGCAGCCAGCCGATGAGTTCGTTCGCTGCAAGCGGTTCGCAGAGATAATTCCCTTGAGCTATGTCGCAGCCCAGTTCCTTTAATTTTTTCAGCGTGTCCGGATGTTCAACGCCCTCCGCGCTCACGGTGCGTTTCATGTTGTGCGCGAGATTGATGGCGGAGCAGACGATTACCGCATTGGTCTCATCGGACATCTCTATAACGAATGATTTATCAATATTGATCCGTTGAATGGGCAGTTTGTTGAAATAGGCCAGGGAAGCGAACGAGGCCGTGCCGTAGTCGTCGATGGAGATCTGTACCCCCAGATCAGACAAGCGTCCCAACACCACTTGGGTGAGCCGGGGGTCGGCCAGAATCGCGGCCTCGGTGATCTCCAACTCCAGCCAGGAAGGAGGTATGTTTAAACTTTGCAGCGCGTGATTGATCTGTTCAAAAAGTTGCTCATGTTGCAGGCTCGCCGGCGAGAGGTTGACCGCGACGGGCAGCTTAATGTCCGCTTGATGCCAGCTCTGACAGGTCCTGAGCGCCTCATTCAGCACCCAAGAGGTAAGCGGGTGAATGAGTCCCGTGCGTTCCGCGAGTTGCAGGAAATGTTCCGGCAGGAGTAGACCCTGTCGTGGATGTTGCCAGCGTACCAGGGCCTCGACGCCAGTCACCCGGCCGTTCTTCAGGTCTACCTTGGGCTGATAGTGGAGAATCAGTTCGTTGTGTTGGATGGCGTGACGCAATTCGCCTATCAGTGTGATTTCATTCAGCCCTTGTTGATCCAGGGTGGGATTGTAAACGGAATAACCGCTTTGGGTGCGTTTGGCGTAATACATGGAGAGATCCGCATGCCGCATCAAAGTGTCATTATCCTCGCCGTGCTCCGGGAAGAACGCGATACCGATACTGACGCCGATGGTGAAGCTGTGCCCGTCCAGATTTAAGGGCTGCTCCAGCGTGGTTAAAATTTTCCGGGCCGTGTAGACGGCTTGCTCGGGGTTTTCTACACTCGGCAGCACCACGGCAAACTCGTCTCCACCCAGCCGGGCGATAGTATCCGATTCCCGCAGGGCGCCGCGCATGCGTAATGCGATCTGCTGTAACAACAAGTCCCCAACGTGATGACCGAGCGTGTCATTGACTTCCTTGAAGCGATCCAGATCCATCATGAGCAAGGCGACTGTCTTGCCCAGACGCTGTGCAGTGACGAAGGCATGTTGCATCCGATCGTGCAGTAAGGTGCGGTTGGGCAGCCCCGTTAAACTGTCGTGCAGGGCTTGATGTTCAAGCAGCTCGCCCTGATGCACCAATTTCCAACGCATACGCTCCAGGTCTTGCCCCAGGCTCGTCACTTCACTGATGTTGGTGGGTACATCGAGTTGCTTGGTGATTTCGCCCGCCACCACCTGGTGCGCCGCGTCACGCAGGCGTCGCAAGGATTGCGTGATTTGCCAGCCGGAGAAGGTGACCAATATGAGCGACAGCAGGCCGTAAGCCAGCACCAGATACAAGCCGCGCCGGTAGGCGGTCTTGATTTGTTCCTGAGTCGGCCCTTCGTCATAACCGAGACGCAGGGTGCCCTTAACGTTGCCGTCTTTGTCTTGCAGGGTTACGGAGATGTCATAGACCATGTCTCCATGCTGCCCGAAGAAAAAATCTTCTTTAAATTCGCCGAGTTCGGCATTGTCGATGTTTTTTAGATTTACTGTTTGCCCGTCGGGGGTCATGATCTGGGCGAAAATCACTTGTCCGCTCTGCAGGGCGTCGGAAACCATCTCTTCCGGTGATTTTTGCGCCATCTCTTCTGTAAACAGGGCGGCGAGCAGTTGAGAATTAGAGCGCACGTGCTGGATAAACTGCGTTTGATAGCCCTCTTTGATAAAGAACATCACGCCGCCGAATAGCAACGGCAGGAGCAGGGCGTGTATGGCCAGCATACCGAGTATCAAACGCCCGGTGAGGCTGGTGAGGAACGCTTTCACTCTATTGGGCCTTGCCATAGCTGCGTGCTCACCTTAATGCCCGGGATGGTTTTAGCCTCGTCCTCCCACATAAAAGTGACCGCCGCCGGATTGCTCTTGAGCGCGGCGATCAACTCGTTGAGGTCTTCATAGGCAGGCGGGCGCTGTCCTCCCAGCCGGAATACCCTGGAAAGTAATTGGCGCTCATAATTGCGGGCTGACATAAATACGATTTTCTGCAAAAATACCTCATACAGAAAGGGGCTGGTACCATTGCGCAAGGCTTGCACCCGTTGACCGTTCTTGATCAACGCTTCTCCCAGAAACAGCTTGCGCACCTCTTGTTCGGTTAGTGGGGGCACAGTCGCCTGTTCGCTGCGCACCAAGACCAGGCTGCGCTCAGCCGCGAAGGCGCTATGGCCCGCCAGAGCGAGGAGACCATACACAAACCAAAAAGTGCAAAGGAGGCGGCGGGCGGTCACGGGAATGCCGCACTCCATTGCAGGATGATTTCATTAAACCGGTCGTGTTGACGCGTGACGCCCGCCCACTCCAGTTTGAGGGCCTGATTATGCGTCAGGTCAAAGCGCAGACCGGCTAAGGCGCGCCTTCTGATGAATTCCGGAAAAATGTCGAGATAGGGATCGTTCTCGGCATTCAGGGTGTCTTCGGTACGGGCGTACAATGTCCAATTAGGATGCAGGGTATACTCGGCCTGCAGGTTATAATTAACAAAAGAAGCGCGCACCGTTCCGCTGTCGGCAACAAGGTCGTTGCTGACGAAGTACAGCTCGCCGATGAAACGCAGCCGTTCATACTCCCAGTTGCCAAACGCGCCTGCAATGATTTGTCTAATCTCCCGTATAGTTTTGTGGATGCTGGGAATGACTGTGTATGCAGCAAATCCGCCGATTTCATCGGGGATTACCGGATCGGGGAGGTAAGAGAGCCGCACTGCGGCGTTGAGCTTATGCGAGCCGGCATTATCAAGGTTACGGAAGTCTACCGGTTCCAGGCCGTGGTGTTGCAGGTTGGGCCCGGCCCCCAGGCTGAACTGATAATGAATTTCCTGATTCTCGAGGGGGTGGGCCCCCTCTATCAGCAGACCCGCTATATGCAGAGGCAGGGGAGCCTTGAGACCGTGAAATTCCATAATGCCCGGCCGGGTGGCCGAGGTCTGCAGGTAACTGCCGTGGTGATACTGGGTGTTCCAGTAGCCCAGGGGCGTGTGAAAACGCCCGATCCAGGCAGTGGTTTCCGAGCCCAATAGCCAGCCGGCCTGCAGGCGTTCGAGATCGGCATCCGCTTCTCTGGAGATATCGAGTTCGGCTAACACGCGCAGGCGCCCATAATCGGCCGAATAAAATACAGCGAGCGCCGCATCAGGCTGGTTCTTACGCAGCGGGTGCTCGTCGTGCCCCATGGACATGGCCATTTCATTAGGCTCTATGTCCCGCCGTAGAATGCCGTTCAACTCGGGAAATAAAATAAATTCGGCCCATGCCGAGTGGCTTGCGCCCAATAAGAGTGCAACAAAAGCAAGTTGTCTAATTAAAAGGGGCATAAGAAAAGAGTGGCGCGATGAGAGTAAGGTTTTGTCTAACTTGAAATGTCCAGTATTATAGGAGATTGGGTGTGTGTCCGTTGCATAAACTCGTTGGTAGGCAACCGTAATTAAATGGGCGTATCTGTGGGGGCATCTTTCTCCAGTAACCCAGTCAAGCCAAAAGGCAGGCCAAGACTTGATATATCGGCCATAAGCCTTGGATCTGAATAATGAAAATCCTAATTAGCAATGATGACGGCTATCAGTCAGTGGGAATCCGTTGTCTGGCGGAGACCTTGGACAAGATCGCCGAAGTCACCGTGGTGGCACCGGACCGCGATCGCAGCGGCGCCAGCAATTCGCTCACCCTGGATAGCCCGATCCGCGCCATGCAGATGGATAATGGCTTCATCCGGGTGGATGGAACGCCCACGGATTGTGTACACCTCGCTATCACCGGCTTGCTGGACGAGGAACCGGATATGGTCATCGCCGGCATCAACAGCGGCGCCAATCTCGGCGACGACGTATTGTATTCCGGCACGGTGGCCGCAGCGATGGAGGGCCGGTTTTTGGGTCTGCCCGCGCTCGCCGTGTCACTGGTCGGACACCAGCACTATGAGACGGCGGCGCGGGTGGTGGAGGTGTTGATCGGCCGCTTGCAGGCGGATCCGCTGCCCGCTGATACGATCTTAAACATCAACGTGCCCGATCTGCCGTGGGAGCAACTGGCCGGATTCGAGGCGACCCGCCTCGGCCATCGCCACAAGGCCGAGCCGGTGCTGCGCATGACAGATCCCCGCGGCAGGACGATCTACTGGGTCGGTCCGCCGGGCACCGAACAAGACGCCGGGCCGGGCACCGATTTTCATGCCATCAAGCGTCACTTTGTTTCGATCACCCCCATCCTGGTGGATCTCACCCGTTATTCTGCCCTCGACAAGATCTCCAACTGGTTGCAAGGATTCTCCTTGCCTCCCGCGCAGGGATTGGAGCAATGAGCGTCCGCCACCAAGGCATCGGCATGACCTCGCCGCGCACCCGTGAGCGTCTGATACAGCGTCTGCTGGATCAAGGCATACGCCACCCGGACTTGCTGGAGGCGATGCGCAATGTTCCGCGCCATATATTTATGGACGAGGCCATGGCAAGCCGCGCCTATGAAGACACCGCGCTGCCTATCGGCCACGGCCAGACCATTTCCCAGCCCTACATCGTCGCACGCATGACGGAGGCGCTGCTGACGTCGGGCCGGTTCGGCAAGGTGCTGGAGATAGGCACCGGATCGGGCTATCAAACCACGATCCTCGCCCAGCTTGCCAAGGAGGTCTACAGCATCGAGCGTATCCAACCTCTATTGCTGATTGCGCAGCAGCGCTTCAGGGAACTTAAGCTGCGAAATATCAACGCCAAGTACGGCAACGGTAGTCTAGGCTGGCCGGAA
>DATMXC010000155.1:0-3799 GCA_035561915.1 Gammaproteobacteria bacterium | reverse complement strand
TGTAAACCCGGGGCTGTACTATTCTTCCTACGGCAGTCATCTGGGCGAGTTTAGCGACGAGCCGCATCTTCACCTTAAGATTCCCGAAGAGGAATTGCGCGCCTTGGTCATGAGTGGTCGTCCCCGCTTGATGGACCGCGCCGGATTCGATGTCTCAAACACGGAGTATTGGCGCTTTTACAAGGAATTAAACCGCATCAAGGTCGCGGAGTTCGAGGCCGAATTGAAGGCCTATGGCTATACTGTTGTCCGAGCCGCGTTGCGGGTCAATGATGTGGTCGAGTACAGTCCCGAACTGCAACAATACAGCGTGCTCGATCTGGCTGTAGAGGATGCCTTTTTTACCCTTCAGAAGCCCGCTGGATTGGGTGAGTAACGCGCATGGGCAATCCTCATTCTATAGTGACTAATCCCGCCTCCAGCGTAGGATAAAGCAGTGTCACCCCCAATTCCTCGCGCAATCGGAGATTGTCCATGCGGCGCGATTCGTTGAGATAGGAAAGCATCTCCGGGCTGAGGGTTCGCTGCGCCTCGGACAGACTGATTTGCGGCGGTCTGGGCAGTCCCAGACGATCAGCCACCGCATTGAAATAATCACTCATAGTACTGTGTACACCGTCACAGACATTATAGATCCTGTGGCTCGTTCCACGCTCCGCCGCCGCCACACACACCCGCGCGAGATCATCGGCATGGATACGATTGGTATAGGGCGCCTCTTCTGTTCGCACCACGGGCTGACCTTGTTTGATGCGCTCAATCGGCAGTCGTCCAGGGCCATAAATGCCGCCCACACGCAAAATCACCACCGGTACGTCCCGCACACGCCCCCAGTCGAGTAGGGCGGTCTCGGCGGCGAGGCGCGCCTTGGCCCGCAGTGTCCGCGGGTTGGGCGGCGTGTCTTCGTTGACCCAGCCGCCTTGATGGTCGCCATAGACGCCGCTGGTGCTCAGGTAAACGATTTTGTGAGGGAGACGGTCCGGGGATATCGCGTCGAGAAAATGCTCCATGCGCGGGTCGGCGCTGCCTCCCTCCGGCGGCGGGGCGAAGTAATACATCAGGGCGTTGTGAGTCGGCAAGGCGATCAACGAGCGGACATCGTCGAGATCGCCGGGGATAGCGGTGATCCCCTTCCCCTCCAGCCGCATCCGGTTCGCCGTGCTACGGGTAAGGCCGCTTACCGTAACACCGCGCGCCTGCCACAGCTGCGCGACGCGCTCGCCGATGTCACCACAGCCGACAATGAACACACTACTAATCAAATTTCCTCTCCAAGCCAAAATCTAACATAATAATGCACTTTACATCCCACTAAGATCAGATATGAGCTTCAACGTATTAGTAAAGCCAAGTGGCCACGCGTTTAGTATGGAGGTAGGTGAGACCGTCCTCGATGCGGCACTGCGGCACGGTTATGCTTTTCCTTACGGGTGCCGCAACGGCAGTTGCGGCACCTGCAAGGGTATCGTGCTGGAAGGCAGGGTGGACTACGGGGTGTTCGAGCACAAGGCGCTCAGCGCGGCGGAGATCGCTGCGGGCAGGGCGCTGTTTTGCCAGGCCACGCCGCTCGCTGATCTAACGGTAGAGGTGCAGGAGGTGTCCAGCGTCAAGGGCATCGTGGTCAAGATTTTACCCGCACGAGTGGTGAAGATCGAGCAGCTTGCGCACGATGTGGCACGTGTTTATCTCAAACTGCCCGGCAATGAACGGCTGCAATTCCTGGCCGGCCAATACATGGACATCCTGTTGCCCGGTGGGCGTCGGCGCAGTTTCTCCATCGCCAACGCTCCCCATGACGACGAGTTTATAGAACTGCACATCCGCCAGATCGATGGCGGGCGTTTTACCGGCGAGATTATTTCGAATCTCAAGGAAAAGGCCATCCTGCGTTTGCAGGGGCCGCTTGGTAACTTCTATCTGCGTGAGGATTCAGACCGGCCAATCATCTTCGCTGCGGGTGGCACCGGTTTTGGTCCGATCAAGGGCATCATCGAGCACGCTTTCGCGCTGAGAACGAGTCGCCCCATGCACTTGTATTGGGGCGCGCGAGCGCGCAGTGATCTTTATCTACATACGCTCGCGCTGAGTTGGGCCGAGAAATACACCCACTTTACCTATACCGCCGCGTTATCGCAGCCCATGAAGGAAGACCGTTGGCAAGGCCGCTGCGGCTATGTGCCGGAGGCCATCGTGCACGACTTTCCAGATTTGAGCGGCTATGATCTTTACGCCAGCGGCCCGCCGGTAATGGTGGAGGCGGTCCATAGAGCCGGTGTTGAACACGGCCTCAAGCCGGAGAATTTCTACGCCGATCCGTTTGAGTTTGCTAAAGACATTCCTGTCGCAGTCAAACAGGAACTAGAGAAATTCTGATGTGTCATGTTTAACCGCCAAGACGCCAAGAACGCCAAGATTTTTTCTTTACAATTCAAACCTTTTTCTTGGTGAACTTGGCGCCTTGGCGGTTGGTGATATGTTTTTCAGAGGCTTCATGATGCTTCAGGCCCGCCGGTCGAACTCGCGAATCAGCGGGAAATTTTCCACCGCGGCGAGTTTTTCGTTATTCCTATTGGATCGTGCAGAGAGTGGAATGGCGGGCTCCACGACGAGTTGCATACCCCTGCGGTAATACTCCATCGCGGCGTCTTTCTCGTCCATCTGCTCGAGCAGGCCGGCAAGCTCCTTGTAGGCCTCCGGGCGTCCTCCTGCGCCGACGCTGGACTCGAGATAGCCGCGCGCCTTGCCCCATAGCCGGTTGCGCAGGCTGAGGCGTCCCAAGGTCAGTAACAGCACCGGGTTCTTGGGGTGGGTTTTGAGCCAGCCCTCCGCGTGGGCAAGCTGCTTAGTCGGGTCCGAACCCTCAACCTGGCCGTAGAGGTGTACCAGCGGTTCACTCCACTGTTTTTTCAGTGCCTCGCGCAACAGGGGTTCACTCTCTTTATCTTCTCCATAGAGTCTGAGCTGTTGGATATAAGCCAAAAGAACATTCTCCTGCGCCTGCAGGCGGCGGGGGATGTTCCCCCATACCTCGTGCAAGGCCTGCGAGTCCTGCGCGCGCGCTGCGACATGGAGCTGTCCGACATAGGCCTTGGTTTCTAATTCATGCGCCTCGGTGTCGTTCACCACCTTTGCCTTGCGCAGCAGCGGCAGCAATTCAAGCAACTGCGCCCAGTCCTGCACCTCGAGGTAGACTCTCATCAGGAGCTTCAGCACGTGGCTATGCTGTGGAGAGATCTGGCGCAGGTGTCTTAAGGTGGCAAGCGCCTGTTCGATCTGATGATGACTCAATTGCAGCTCGGCCTGGGTGAGCCCCACGGCGATGTCCGCATCCGGGGCGCTTTCCAGGGCGAGGCGCAGATAATTATCGCGCCGTTCAGACGCACCTTGCCGCTGTGCCGCGCGTGCCGCGGCAAGGTAGCCTAACAGTGGGGCCTCGCTGTGAGCGATGTATTTGAGCAGGTTTTTCTCAGCCGTTTCCCATTTACCTTCTTCGAGCAGGGTCAGGCCGCGGGTGAGCGCCAGTCGTCCCTTATGCGCCAGCCGCTCCCGCCGCCAAGCTTGCATGCGGCGCGGCAGAGTCAAGGTTTTGATGATAAAACGGGTGAGGACGTACAGCACTGTAAAACCGAATAACGTCAAAATGATAAAAAAAGTGAGTGTGGTTTCAGCGCGCCATGGTCCACGTCCCAGCACTACGTAACCTGGGTCGTTTTGGATCAGCAAGGCTGCCACCGTGGCGAGAAAAAACACGACAATCGAGGTGATAAGTACTCTCATGGCGCGGGCATCTCTGCTGTGC
>DATMXC010000154.1:0-4220 GCA_035561915.1 Gammaproteobacteria bacterium | reverse complement strand
ATAAAGCTCTGGCCTCCGAAGCCGGGGTTGACCGACATGAGCAGGATCATGTCTACTTTGTCCATTACGTACTTCAGATGATCGAGCGGTGTAGCGGGGTTGAACACCAGGCCGGATTTGCAACCGAGGCTACGCACCAGTTGCAGCGAGCGGTCTATGTGCTCGGTGGCCTCGGGGTGAAAAGTGATATACGTGGCGCCCGCCTTGGCGAAGTCCGGGATGATGCGATCCACCGGTTTCACCATCAGGTGCACGTCTATCGGCGCAGTGACACCATGTTTGCGCAGCGCCTCACAGATCAGCGGGCCGATGGTGAGATTGGGGACATAATGGTTATCCATCACGTCGAAGTGCACGATGTCGGCACCGGCCTTGAGCACGGCGTCAACTTCTTCACCCAGGCGCGCGAAGTCCGCCGAGAGGATGGAGGGGGCGATGAGGTAAGGCATGGCTATCCTGCTACCGGTTAGAGTAAGGGCCACACTCTAACCGATTACGCCAAAATTTTCATCTGGCCTGGATTAACGAGCAATGCGGATTCCAACGGTTGAGGGGCGCTGATGGCGTAACCCTGGGCATAGTCCACGCCGATCTTTTTAAGTTCCTGCAGTATGGTCTCGCTCTCCACCCACTCGGCGATGGTCTGGATACGCATCACATGGCCGATTTGATTGATGGACTCGACCATGGCGTGGTCTATAGGGTCGCTCATCATGTCCTTGATAAACGCGCCGTCTATCTTGAGATAGTCCACCGGCAGGTTTTTAAGATAGGTGAAGGAGCTTAATCCGCTGCCGAAGTCGTCCAGCGCGAAGCGGCAACCCATGCCCTTGAGGGTCGAAATGAAGCGCATCGCGCGTGACAGGTTGGCAATGGCCGCAGTCTCTGTGATCTCGAAACAGATCTGTGAGGGCCTTACGCCGGCCTGACTCAGCTCATCCACCACGAAATTGAGAAAGCGGTCATCGCACAGCGACTGGCCGGAAAGGTTGATGGCGCAGGTGGCGAGGTCATTACCGGAACCGCTCCGGCTGAGCCATGCGAGCGCGCGGCGGATCACCCAGCGGTCCAGGGTGGGCATCAGGCTGTAGCGCTCCGCTGCGGGTATGAAGGCGGATGGCAGGGTGAGTTCGCCGTCCGGATCCTTCATGCGTAATAGGAGTTCATAGTGCGCCCCCGGCACGGCGGCCGGATTCAAGGGCAGCATGGTCTGGTAGTAAAGACAGAAACTGTCTTCCTCCAGGGCCTTGTGGATGCGGCCTATCCAGCGCATTTCACCGCGTCGCTGCAGCAGAGCGGTATCGTTGGCCCGATAGACCTGCACGCGATTGCGGCCGTGGTCCTTGGCGACGTAACAGGCCGAATCGGCCGCGGAAAGCACATCGGTGAAGCTGCCGCTGTCGGAGGTGATGGCGACCAGGCCGATGCTCGCGCCGATCTCGAAGACCCGGTCTCCCCAGGCGAAGCGGAATTTGCCGATCGCATCGCGCAGCGCCTCGGCGATGCTGAAGGCCTTGTCGAGCGGGCAGCCTTCCAGCAGCACGCCGAATTCATCGCCACCCAGACGCGCCAGCACGTCGTTTTCGCGCACCAGGCTGTGCAGGGTCCCGGCCAGCTCCTTCAACAATTGGTCGCCGGCGATATGGCCGCAACTGTCGTTGACGATCTTGAACTGGTCGAGATCTATATAACACATGGCGTGATGCCTGCCGTCATTCGCGGCGCTCTCCAACGCCTGGTTGAGATAGGCCTCAAACTCGCGGCGGTTGATGAGCCCGGTGAGGGAATCATGGCGCGCCTGATAGGCAATCTGGTTGGCCAGCACGCGGGCGTGGCTCACGTCATGAAACACCAGCACCGCACCGATGATATTGCCGCTGCGGTCTCGAATGGGAGCGGCGGAGTCTTCGATGGCGAATTCCGTGCCATCGCGGCGCACTAGCACGGTGTGTTGACTCAAGGCCACACTGCGTTGTTCCCGCAGGCACACCGTGGCCGGGCATTCGACCGGTTGACGAGTGGTTTCATGCATGGCGTTGAATACCTGCAAGAGCGGCCGCCGCTGGGCATCCGCGCTGTCCCAGCCGGTGATCCCCTCTGCAATGGGGTTGAGGTACGTGATGAGACCTTCCGCATCGGTGGTGATCACCGCGTCGCCGATGGATTGCAGGGTGACCTGGGCGCGTTCCTTTTCGTGAAACAGCGTCTCTTCGGCCTGTTTGCGCTCGGTGATGTCCTGAATGATGGCGACGAACACCGGCGCGGTTTCGGAGCGCGAGTATTGCAGCTTGGCTTCGATGGGATAGGTGGAGCCGTCCTTGCGCTGGTGTGTCGCCTCGAAACTGATCTGTTCTCGCTCCCCGCTCAGCAGTGGCGCGCAAAGCCGCGCAAAGCGCTCGGGGGTGAGGTTGGGCTTGATGTCGAGCGGTGTCATAAGCCGCATTTCCTCGGCACTGTAACCGATATTGCACACTGTGGTTTGATTGACTTGTAAAAAGCGCAGCGTCTCGGGGTCGAAGATGTAGATCTCCACCGGGGAGTTGTCCATGATTCTGCCCATGCGCGCCAGCATCTCCTCCGCCTGCCTGCGCTTGCGCCGCTCCACCGCCTCGCGCAGCTCGCGCTCGACCACGGCAACCAGCCGCGCCATGTTGGCTTTCAAGACATAGTCACCGGCGCCCGCCCGCATGGCCTCCACGGCGCGCTCCTCTCCGACGGTGCCGGAGACGATCACAAACGGCAGGTCGAGACCGCTCTCCTGTAAGATGCGCAACGCATCGGGGGCGGTGAAGCTCGGCATGCTGAAATCGGACAGCAGAATATCCCAGGGCTTGCTGAGCGCGCTTTTTAGCGCGGCGGCGGTTTCCACCCGTTCATACTCGAGCCGGTATCCGCCGCGCTCAAGTTCGCGCACGATGAGCGCGGCGTCGGACTCGGTGTCCTCGGCGATAAGCACCCGTAGCGTGGGTTTCATAGGTTAAGGCACTCTGGGAGGAGGCTCATTGATAAGCAGCCAGTACAGGCCCAGTTGCCGCACGGCCTCTACGAACTGCACGAAATCCACCGGCTTGCGGATATAGCTGTTGGCGCCGAGACGATAGCCGTTGATCAAGTCTTGCTCTTCCCTGGAGGAGGTCAGGATCACCACCGGCAAATAGGAGGTTACAGGATGACCGCGCAGTTGCCTTAAAACTTCGAGCCCGTCTATCTTGGGCAATTTCAAATCCAACAAGATAAGTTGCGGCAGGCCATCTTCGTCGCGTCCCTGATAACTGCCCTGGGCAAACAGATAATCCAGCGCCTCCGCGCCGTCGCGCGCCACGATGATTTCATTGGCGATGTTGTTTTTGTTGAAGGCGCGCAGGGTCAGCGCCTCGTCATCGGGGTTGTCCTCAACCAGCAGAATGATTTTCTGTTCCATAAAGGGACCATCAGGCAAGCATCTATTAAACTATATCGGCAGCTAGGGGGTGGAGTTGAGCTGGCTCGATGTGCGGTAGCGGCCGTTTTTTATGAAACGAACATTTAAGTATATCGAAATGATAGCTGAAAGTAATTGAGACTCAGTCTCACAGCGTTGCGGTGTGGTCGCCGAGGCTGAAATAGAAGGTGGCGCCCCGCTCCACCTCCCCTTCGGCCCACACTCGTCCGCCGTGACGGGAGATAATGCGCTGTACCGTGGCAAGCCCAATACCATGCCCTTCAAATTCGGCCGCGGGGTGGAGGCGCTGAAAAGGCGAGAACAGCTTACCGGCATAGGCCATATTGAATCCCGCCCCGTCATCGCGTACGAAATAGACGACCCTGCCGTCCTCCACGAGTGCGCCGAATTCGATTCTGGCCTGCGGGTGCCTGCGGGTAAACTTCCAGGCGTTGGTGAACAGATTGGTCAACACCACCCGCAGCAGGCGCGTATCGCCGACCGCGCTGAGCGCCGGCGTGATGATGATTTCCGCCGCGCGCTCCGGGTCGGTCTTGCGCAGATCGGCGGTGATCTCTTTGGCGAGGGTGCTCAAGTCCACCCGCTCGCGGCGCAACTCGCTGCGAGTCACCCGCGCCAACTCCAGCAGATCATCAATCAACACCGCCATGTGCTGGCTGGCGCCGCGCACGCGCTGCAAATAACCGAGGGCGGCGGCGTCCAACTGTGCGCCGTAGTCCTCGAGCAGGGCCTGGCTGAAGCCGTTGATGGAACGCAGCGGCGCGCGCAAGTCGTGGGA
>DATMXC010000153.1:0-3338 GCA_035561915.1 Gammaproteobacteria bacterium | reverse complement strand
TAAATAAGGGAGAAAAAGCAATGTCAGCAGCTCTCACCATCAGTCTTGCCTGTGCCCTCGCCGCGATAATCTACGGCGTGGTGTCCATGCGCTGGATACTTGCCAAATCCGACGGCAACGACGCCATGCGTAAAATCGCCGCCGCAATTCAGGAAGGCGCCATGGCCTATCTGAATCGCCAGTACAGCACCATCGCCCTGGTCGGTGTGGTGTTGTTCCTGGTCATCGGCTTTGTGCCCGCCCTGGGCTGGAAGACCGCCATCGGCTTTGCCCTGGGCGCGGTACTCTCCGGCTTGGCGGGTTACATCGGCATGATCATCTCGGTACGCGCCAACGTGCGCACCGCCGAAGCCGCACGCGATGGTATTAACGCCGCCCTGCAAGTCGCATTCCGCGGCGGCGCCATCACCGGCATGCTGGTGGTGGGCTTAGGGCTGCTCGGCGTGGCGGGATATTACGCAATCGCCCCGTTGTTCGGCGCGACCCAGGACGAGACGCTACACGGCCTGGTCGGCTTCGCCTTCGGCGGCTCGCTAATCTCCATCTTCGCCCGTCTCGGCGGCGGCATCTTCACCAAGGGCGCGGACGTGGGCGCGGACCTGGTGGGCAAGGTCGAGGCCGGTATTCCGGAAGACGATGCGCGTAACCCGGCGGTGATCGCCGACAACGTGGGCGACAACGTGGGCGACTGCGCCGGTATGGCCGCCGACCTGTTCGAGACCTACGCGGTGACCATCATCGCCACTATGCTGCTGGGCAGCCTGGTGCTCGCCACCGCAGGCGCCAATGCCGTGCTCTATCCCTTGATGCTGGGCGCAGTGTCCATCATCGCCTCCATCGTCGGCACCTTCTTTGTCACCGCGCGCGAAGGCGGCAAGATCATGAACGCGCTGTATCGCGGCCTGATTGTCGCCGGAGGACTCTCCGCCATCGCGTTTTATTTCGTCACCGATTGGCTGATGGCGGATAACGGCAGCTACACCGTAATTAACCTCTACGGCGCCGCCCTCATCGGCCTGGCGGTCACCGCTGCACTGGTGGTCATCACTGAATACTACACCGCGACCGAATACTCGCCGGTGCGCTATGTCGCCGAGGCCTCCACCACCGGCCACGCCACCAACATTATCTCTGGCCTCGCCATCTCCATGAAGTCCACCGCACTTCCGGTGATCGTGATCTGCCTGGGGATTTGGGGCTCCTACCAACTCGCCGAGCTGTACGGCATTGCCGTCGCTGTGACCTCCATGCTGTCCATGGCGGGCATCATTGTGGCGCTCGACGCCTACGGCCCGATCACCGACAACGCGGGCGGCATCGCGCAGATGGCGGGCCTGCCCAAAGAGGTGCGCGACGTCACCGATCCGCTGGACGCGGTGGGCAATACCACCAAGGCGGTCACCAAGGGCTACGCCATCGGCTCAGCCGGTCTCGCGGCGCTGGTGCTGTTCGCCGACTACACCCACGCCCTCAAGTCACACCTGGGCAGCGAGCAGACGTTTGACCTCTCCAATCATATGGTCATTATCGGTCTCTTGATCGGTGGCATGGTCCCTTACCTGTTCGGCGCGCTCGCCATGCAGGCGGTAGGGCGTGCGGCGGCATCGGTGGTGGTCGAGGTGCGGCGTCAGTTCAAGGAAATCCCCGGCATCATGGCGGGCACCGCCAAGCCCGATTATTCGCGCGCGGTGGACTTGCTCACCAAGGCGGCGATTAAAGAGATGATCGTGCCGTCATTGCTGCCGGTCCTGGTGCCGGTCGCCGTCGGCCTGATACTCGGCCCACAGGCGCTGGGTGGCGTGCTGCTCGGCACCATCGTCACCGGCTTGTTCGTGGCCATCTCCATGACCACCGGCGGCGGCGCCTGGGACAACGCCAAGAAATACATCGAGGAAGGCCACTTCGGCGGCAAAGGCTCGGAGGCCCATAAAGCCGCCGTCACCGGCGATACGGTAGGCGACCCCTACAAAGACACCGCCGGCCCCGCGGTCAACCCGATGATCAAGATCATCAACATCGTGGCCTTGTTAATCGTCCCTCTCTTATAAGAGACTTTCATCAATTCCCCCCTCTCCCGCGAAAGCGGGAGAGGGATGGGGAGAGGGTTCCTTCGGCTCTTCTCCCACCATAGCGGAGGCGGACTTATGCCTAGTGGTTGGCTGCGCGAACTTCGTTATGTCTTAGGGCTCGCCTTCGCCGCCTTGATCCTGGGACTGATCGCCGGTCATCTCATCCTGGCCGGGTCGCTGACCCTGCTCGCCTACCTCATCTCGCACCTGGTGAATATTTATCGCCTGCTGCACTGGCTCAAGAACGAAGAAAAATTTTTCCCCCTGTTCTCCGTGGGAGTATGGGAGGATATTTCCACCGAGATATACCGTCTGGAGGCGCGCACCCGCAAGCAAAAGCGCAAGCTGGCAAGCGCCGTGGATCGTTTCGAGGAGGCGGCCGCCGCCTTGCCGGACGGAATCGTGGTGTTGGGGCCTCACGGCGAGATCGAATGGTTCAATGCCGCGACCGGCTACTTGCTGGGCCTGCGCTCCCCTCAAGATCTGGGGCAGCGTATCGTCAACCTGCTGCGCCACCCCGATTTTATCGGCCTTCTCAACTCGGCTGACCCCTCCAAAACAGCGGAGCTGCCCTCCTCCGCCAATAGCGAGATCATAGTGACTATCCAGATCGTCCCCTACGGCAAAAAGCGTCAGTTGCTGGTGGCTCGCGACAGTACGCACGTGCACCGTCTGGAACAGGTACGGCGCGATTTTGTGGCCAATGTCTCGCATGAATTACGCACGCCGCTGACGGTGTTGAACGGTTATCTGGAAACCCTGACGGAGGCCTACGATGAGTGTCCCCCTCATTTGCTGCGTTCCCTGGAACTGATGCAGCATCAGGCCGAGCGTATGCAACACCTCGTCACCGACCTGCTGATGCTGTCGCGGCTGGAGATGAATCATAGAATCCATAATGAACAGATCGTCGCTGTCCCCGACGTGCTGGCGACCATCGTCCAGGATGCGCGCGAACTCAGCAAGGAGCGCGGTCATTCCATCACGCTCGATGCAGACCCAACGCTAAACGTCTACGGCAACGAGGAAGAGTTGCGGAGCGCCTTCTCAAACCTGGTATTTAATGCCGTGCAATACACGCCCGCACACGGCGAGATCGCGGTTCGCTGGTTCCGCGACGCGCAGGGAGCCCACATGGCGGTGCGAGACAATGGAGTGGGTATCGCCCCGCACCATATCCCGCGTCTTACCGAGAGATTTTACAGGGTGGATGCGGGGCGTTCACGCGAAAGCGGCGGCACCGGGCTTGGGTTGGCCATCGTCAAGCAC
>DATMXC010000152.1:0-2755 GCA_035561915.1 Gammaproteobacteria bacterium | reverse complement strand
CAAGCTGAGCGCGGGCTGATTTGAGCGACTGCACCGCCTGGTCGAGTTCCTGTTTCGAGATGTATTCCTGCGCGTAGAGCCCGCGGCTCCTGACTTCGTTCGCAGCGGCAAGTTCGAGCGCTGCCTGAGCGCTGTTCACGTTCGCCTCGCTCTGTCTGGACTGCGCTTCATAGAGCGCCGCGTCGAGCTCCATCAGCACCTCGCCCTCTTTAACCTTGTCGTTGAAATCCGCATAGAGCTTCTTCACCGTCCCCGATACTTGCGTCCCCACATTGACCAATACCACCGGATTCAGCGTGCCATTCGCCGAAACCGTCTGCGTGATGTCGCCGGATTCAACGGCTTGAGTCTTGTAGCGTTCGCCGGAAAATTTCTGGTTTCCCTTCTGCCAGAGAAAAAATCCGGCGGCGCCGATAACTGCGAGCACCAGCACCAGGGTGAGTTTGTTCCACAGCAGTTTTTTGGTATTCATTTATATGATGTCATCTCTGAGACGAGTCAATAATGCTGAAGTCCAGTTGTCCCACGGCCTGCGCGAGCGTTGACCGGGCGGTGTACCAGCCGTACAAGGCCTGAATATTCTGTTGGCGCGCGCTCGCCAGTGCGCTTTGGGCGGTCAACACGTCCAGAATGTTCCCCACCCCTGCCTTGTAGCGGCCAAGCGCCACACGCTCCGATTGGGACGCGCTCGCCACAAGGTCGGCGCTGGTTTTCAGAGACTGGGTTTGCGTAATCAGGCCCTGATATGCCTTCCACACATCGAGGGCCACCTGCTGGCTCAGGCGGTCGCGCTGCGCCATGCGGGTTTCGACCTGCGCTTGCGCGGCCTGGGTACGGTATGTGGTGTTGAAACCGGTAAACAGCGGGATGCTGACCGAGACTCCCAGCGAGGAACCGTTAGTGGTGCTGGAGATGGTCGTGTCGTTGTGATTGAGATTGGTGGTGAGAGAAACACTAGGCATGCCGGAGGCCTTCACCGCCTCGACGTTGGCCTGGGCGGCCTTGATTTGCGCTTCCGCAGCGGCGAGATCGGGCCTGTTCTTGCGCGCCTCCTCAATCAGCCGGGCGACATCCTCCTCGAACTGCTCATCCGGCGTCCGCGACTGCGGTGGTGCAATTTCCAACGCCTGGTTCGCATCGAGTCCCATGACGTTGGCGAGCGAGCCTTGCGCGTTCCTGGCATCCCCCTCGGCGCGGATGCGGTTCAGCACCGCTTGCGAGTAGGCGGTCTGCGCCTGCAATTTGTCTGCCGGCGTGCCCGCGCCCACGCTATAGCGGGCAGCGGCAGCGTTAAAACTCTCAAGGCCGGATTTCTCCGCTTCTGTTGTGGAATCTACGGCAGCCTGCGTGGCAAAGAGCTGATAATACGCCAGCACCGCGGCCAGGAACACGGACTGGATGGTGGTGTCCTGCGTGGCATTGACCGCGGCGAGCACCTGCTTGGCGTTTTCCAGGGTGGCGTCGCGCCCGCCAAAATCGTAAAGCAAATAGCCGAGAGACAGCCCCACGTTCTGCTGGTTATACGTCGCGCTGCTGGTCTCGTTGTGGGTTAACGAGCCGGTGGCGTTGATGGATGGCAAATAGGCCGATCCGCTCACGCCGACTTGCGCCGCCTGCGCCCGTGCGTTCGCCCATGCCTCACGGGTTTGCGGATTGTTGCACAGCGCGCGCTCCACCACATCGGGTAGCGACAGCGGCGCCTTGTCCATATTACTGAAGACGCAAGGCGAGAACATGATAGGCTTGTTGATGCTTGCCGCCTGCGATGTGGCGGTCAGGTCTCCGGTTGCGAAAGGGTCCGCCAGATCCGCCAGCGAGGTTGAGGCGCTGAGCGTCAGGGCCGTTGCCAGCGTTGCCGATTTTGTCCTCATGGCGTTTCCAGTGACATTAAAAACTATTGAATAAATAATTAGATAAGAGCTATATATAAAGTAACTTATAACATATTACGCTCAGCTACACAGGCAGAATAACAGAGACCGTTTGTCTCAGAATTAAATTTTGTTTAGACTCGAAGCGGTTGTAGGGCACCTCTAAAAATCCGATCAAGACGCGAGGGCAAGGCGGAAAGGCGCGAAAAAGCGCAGTGTACACGGAGTACATGAGCATTTTGAGTGCATTTCCAACGCAGCCATCGTGGCTTTAGCGGATTTTTAGAGGTGCCCTGAAACCACCTGCCCGACCGCCGGGTTCCTGCTACTGGGGTTCGCAATGAAGCTACTCGCCGCATTCAAGCCTCGCCTAAGTGCGCATCTGGATAAGGCCATCCTCCAGGATCGCTTCCGGGCGGTGCGCGGGTTGACCGAGGCCCTCTGTCAGCCTCTCGCCGGCGATGACTATCAGATCCAGTCCATGCCTGATGTCAGTCCGCCCAAGTGGCATCTCGCCCATACCGGTTGGTTCTTCGAGAATTTTCTGTTGATTCGTTTCTTGCCGCATTACCCGCTGTTTGATCCCCGGTTTGGATATCTGTTCAATTCTTATTATGAGACGGTGGGGAGTTTTCATCCTCGCCCGCAGCGCGGGTTGTTGTCGCGGCCCACGGTTACGGAAGTCTATCGCTATCGCAGCCATGTGGATCAGCACGTGTATCGGCTCATCGAGTCGGCGAGTGATGAAGAATGGAAAACTATCTCGTCATTGCTTGAGTTAGGTCTCAATCATGAACAACAGCATCAGGAATTGTTGCTCACCGACATCAAACATAACTTTGCCTGTAACCCGCTGCGGCCGGCTTATCAGGCAACCGCGCCCG
>DATMXC010000151.1:0-2064 GCA_035561915.1 Gammaproteobacteria bacterium | reverse complement strand
ATGGGTTGTCATGGTGTTTTGCGTCTCGTTGCACTTGAATCCAGGGGGGGGGTCGCGGGCATAGACATCGCGGCTTGTATTATGACATTTTAGTGTGAAGCGATTACTACGCCAAAAGGATATTTGACGTACACACAACGAGCCCTGCGTACCAAATGGGCTTCCTATTGTTCCATTTGCTGCCTGTACCGCTGGCGCGCCTCTTCTTCCTTGCGCGCCTCGTCCACTTGCCGCATGACACTGCCCACATCGGCTGGCTTCTCACTGCGTGCAAAGCGCCCGGTCAGCTCGCTCTCCGGGTGGAGCTTGCCGCTCTGGTAGAGCGACCATATCTCCTTGCCGTAGTCGGTGGTCAGGAGTTCGGGGGCGAAACGGCCGAAGTAGGCGGCCAGGCGGGCGACATCCCGCTCGAGCATACTGGCGGCGGCGTTGTTGCTCGCGGCGTCTACGGCTTGGGGCAAGTCTATGATGACGGGCCCTTCGCTGCCAACGAGCACGTTATATTCGGACAAGTCGCCGTGGACGATCCCGGCGCAGAGCATGCGAACGACCTGTCTAATCAGTGTGCGGTGGTACTCGCGGGCCTGCTCTGCCGTTAGCGTCAGATCGTTGAGTCTCGGGGCGGCGTTGCCATTGTCGTCGGTCACCAACTCCATCAGCAGTACGCCATCGAGGAAGTCATAGGGCCGCGGGACACGCACGCCGGCGGCGGCGAGACGGTACAAGGCGTCCACTTCGGCGCTTTGCCACGCCTCCTCCTGTGCCTTGCGTCCATACCGGCTGCTCTTTCCCATGGCGCGGGCGCGACGGCTGTTTTTCACTTGGCGGCCTTCGGCGTACTCAGTGGCCTGGCGGAAGCTGCGCTTGTTGGCTTCTTTGTAAACCTTCGCGCAGCGGATCTCTTCCCCGCAGCGGACCACGTAGACCATGGCCTCCTTGCCGCTCATGAGCTGACGGATGACCGCATCAACGAGACCCTCCTCGACCAGCGGTTCAATTCTCTTTGGGATCTTCATAGGTGTGTATGCGAACGTGCAAAATCTGCCGCAAGTTGTTCATTTATCCTTGTCAAATTTGAGCGAAACGGGATTGATGCAATAGCGCACCGGCCTGTGCGCGCTCGGCAACCAATAGATAATTATAACTCACTAACATGCAACACCTCCTGAAAAGGGATAATATTAGTGAACCTCTGTAAGTCAGATTTCCTTAGTTTTCCGCTAGAAATTAGAAACCGCCATGATTAACCTTCATGTCCAACGCTACGCCTTCTTCGCCTTGATGGCGGCGGCTTTATTTGGCGCCAGTACGCCGCTAGCCAAGTTGTTGCTGGGCGAGATGCCGCCGTTGATGCTGGCGGGCTTGTTATATCTGGGCAGCGGTTTGGGATTGCTTATCGTCAAACTGATCCGTGGCCGCATTACATCGAGCGCCAACCTATCCAATAAAGAGGTCGCACTGAAAGGACGCGATTATCTGTGGCTTGCGGGAGCGACAATAACAGGCGGAGTGTTGGGGCCGATTCTTTTATTGTATGGATTAACCACCAGCACGGCTTCCAGCGTTTCGTTATTGTTGAATCTGGAGGGTGTGCTGACAGTACTTATCGCCGCCTGGGTGTTCCGGGAGGCGGTCGCTGCCCGGATATGGGTTGCCACGCTGATTATGCTGTTGGCGGGGTTCATGCTTTTCTATAATCCGGGCGCCACGCTTAGTTTTGATACGGGCTTACTTGCCGTCCTGGGTGCGTGTTTCATGTGGGGCGTGGACAATAATCTCACTCGCAAGATTTCAGCGAGCGACCCGATGACCATTGTCATGATTAAAGGCCTGGCGGCGGGCAGCGTTTCCTTGCTGCTCGCCTATGTTAGCGGAGCAGAACTGCCTGAACTTTTTGCCTTGCTCTCCGCCATGCTGCTTGGATTATTCAGCTATGGCATCAGTTTAGTGTTGTTTGTATACGCCTTACGTCATTTAGGCAGCGCCCGCACCAGCGCACATTTCAGCACCGCGCCCTTCATCGGTGCGGCGATGGCTATAATTTTGTTGAACGAACCGCTCGGC
>DATMXC010000150.1:0-4760 GCA_035561915.1 Gammaproteobacteria bacterium | reverse complement strand
CTCGATCAGCGTCTGCGCGACCAGCAGTTCTACACCCGATCACTGATCGAATCCAACATCGACGCGCTGATAGCTACCGATCCGTCCGGCATCATCACCGACGTCAACAAGCAGATGGAGGCGCTCACCGGTTGCACGCGTGACGAGCTGATCGGCGCACCGTTCAAGAATTACTTCACCGATCCGGAGCGAGCCGAGGCAGCTATTAAGCTGGTGCTGAGCGAAAAAAAGATCACCAACTACGAGCTCACGGCGCGCGCCAGGGACGGTAAGGAAACTGTGGTGTCTTACAATGCGACCACTTTCTACGACCGCGACAGGAGGCTGCAGGGCGTGTTCGCCGCTGCGCGCGACGTCACCGAACGCAAACGCCTGGATCAGGTGCTGCACGAAAAGAACATCGAGCTGGAGAGCGCCAAGTTCGCGGCGGAAAAAGCCAACCTCGCGAAATCGGATTTCCTTTCCAGCATGAGCCATGAGTTGCGCTCCCCGCTCAATGCAATCCTCGGTTTCGCCCAATTAATGGAGTCGAGTTCGCCGCTGCCAACGCCCACCCAAAAGGCCAGTATCGAGCAGATTCTCCAGGCGGGATGGTATCTGCTGGAGTTGATTAACGAAATCCTCGATCTCGCATTGATCGAGTCCGGCAAGCTGTCGCTGTCGCTGGAACCCATGTCGCTGCCCGAAGTGCTGCTCGATTGCCAAGCCATGATCGAACCGCAGGCGCAAAAAAGTGGCATCCGCATGAGCTTTCCTCAATTCGATAGCCCTTACTTTGTCAATGCCGATCGGACCCGGGTGAAGCAGGTTCTCATCAATCTGCTTTCCAACGCGATCAAATACAACCGCGCGGGGGGGGCGGTCGAAGTGACGTGCAGCGCGAACACAGCGGAGCGCATACGAATCAGTGTGCAGGATACCGGCGAAGGATTGTCCCCAGAAAAGCTCGCACAACTGTTCCAGCCGTTCAATCGTCTCGGACAAGAGGCCAGCGCCGAGGAAGGCACCGGCATCGGCCTAGTGGTGAGCAAGCGGCTGGTCGAATTGATGGGGGGCGAAATCGGCGCGGAAAGCACCGTCGGGGTAGGCAGTATGTTCTGGATCGAACTGAACTCGGCGACCGCACTACAACTTCCCGCCGGGGCAGACGAACCGCTTGCGCCGATTCAAGCGCGTGTTCAGCATGGCGCAGCGCTACGCACCCTGCTGTATATAGAAGACAACCGGGCAAACATGCAACTGGTCCAGCAACTCATCGCGCGTCGTCCCGATATGCGCTTGTTGAGTGCGGGGGATGGCACGCGCGGCATCGCACTGGCGCGCATCCATCAGCCGGAGGTGATCCTGATGGACATCAATCTGCCTGGCATCAGCGGTATCCAAGCGCTGAAAATCCTGCGTGAAGATCCGGTAACGGCGCACATCCCGGTGCTTGCCATCAGCGCCAATGCCATGCCACGCGATATCCAGAAAGGCCTGGAGGCAGGATTCTGCGGCTATCTCACCAAGCCGATCAAAGTCAAGGAGTTCATGGATGCGCTGGACATGGCGCTGGGACTTGCGGAAACAGGATTAGACGGCGCAGTTAACCCGGGATCCCCGTGATGGTGAGTACCGCCGATATTCTTAACGCCAGTATTCTGATCGTAGACGATCAGGAAGCCAATGTGCGGCTGCTGGAGCAGATGCTGCGTGATGCCGGTTACACCCGCATTGCATCTACGATGAATCCGCAAGAGGTTTGCGAGCTGCATCGCAAAAACCACTACGACCTGATTTTGCTTGATCTCCAGATGCCCGGCATGGACGGCTTCCAGGTGCTGGAAGGCCTGAAGAAAATCGAAACGGACGGCTACCTTCCAGTCCTCGTGATCACGGCCCAACCGGCCCATAAGTTGCGCGCGCTGCAAGCTGGCGCGAAGGATTTCGTCAGCAAACCGTTTGATCTGACCGAAGTAAAGACGCGTATCCATAACATGCTGGAAGTGCGGCTGTTGTATAAAAAAATCGAGAACTACAACAAGGAGCTGGAGCAGGCGGTGCAGGAACGGACCTCCGAACTACGGGAAAGCGAAGCGCGCTTTCGTCGCTTGACGGAATTGGCGTCCGACTGGTACTGGGAGCAGGACGAGAGCGGGCATTTCATCAAGGGTTCCAGTCCGGTTCTTGAGATGCTCGGAATCGGGGACGGCGCCTCGCGGGTCGAACTGAAGGACGTTCAGGGCGCGCGCTGGAATGAGACCGAGCGAGCGACGCTCGAAGCGAACATAGCAGCCAGGCGGCCATTCCTGGATTTCGTCTACAGTCGGACCAACCCCGATGGCTCGCATCAATATTTTATGGTTAGCGGGGAGCCGATGTTCGACCCGTCCGGCGTCTTTACCGGCTACAGAGGGATCGGCAAGGACGTTACCGAAAGCATGCGCCCCGCCTAGGGTCTGCGGGGCTTTCGCTAGGCAATGGACGCCGCCACCGCCGCGATTTTTCTGCTTGACCTTGCCAGCATAGCGAGGTCTAGCTTCGGTGCAAGGACGGCGCGCGGTTGTCGGGAGGGGGTAATACACCGGCAGTCATAGCTCTCGGACGATGGATAGATTATTGTTGCCGTCGTCCGCGCTATGTGCGATAGCGCACGGAACCGACTGATTATTCAGCTCATCCTTAGATAGGTTCTGAAAAAGCCATTCGTGACGATTTTCAGCATGCGCTAATCATTGTTACCAATGTCTGATTAAACTTCCCAGACTGCTCGCAATAACGTGCGCAGTTTTTCTATCAACTTAAGAGGTGTCACTATGAAATATTCGATACTATTTACAGCACTTATAGCGGTGCTCGGATTGAGTGCATGTGAAAGACCGGCCGTGGTCGTGGTCCCGGCAGCGCCAGAAGCGGTCCCGGGCCCAGCCGGACCGCAAGGCGCTACGGGTACTCCTGGTACACAAGGTGCTACTGGTACGCAAGGCGATGAAGGGAACAAAGGAGAAGCCGGCAAAACTGGCAAACAAGGCAGTGAAGGCGCCCAAGGGGAAACCGGCAAAACCGGCGGCGACACCATCGTGATTGTTCCGGCTCCGGCCGAGTAGAAATAGCGCGTGGGGCAGCGACGATGATGGGCTGAAGCCGCACCCCGCGCCTCCGGCGAGACACGGTAGAGCCATTGATGGCAGCCCTCTTGAGCTTCATGAGAGGGTTTGTATCGTAGATGCCTAGAGAATATGTTTGTCGGAGAACTTTACACTTGGTGTTCATATCTGTCCAAAGATAAAAAAATTTATCATTAAATTCAATATATTATGATAAGCTGCACGATTATTGCATACTGCTATAGACATCTAAATCAGTTCAATAACGGTAGTGAGGTTCTTGCATCGGTGCTTTAACTTGCCATGTCCGCACGTTAGTTTAGTAAAGGGATTTTTCCGTCATCCGGGAGAAACCTTAATGATGCATAACGAATTAATGATTTAGGAGTGTATGTGATAAAAACACCAAAATACTCGGCGATACTGTCATTGGCAGTGATCGGAGCACTTTACGGCGCCTCCCCGGCATTGGCCACGCCGATTCTGGGTGCGGATTTGGCGACCTTCGCGGTGCTGGGTGCAACGTCGGTGACTAATGACTACCCGACCAACACGAGCACCATCTTCGGAAATGTGGGTGTCAGCGCAGGTAGCTCGATCACTGGATTTACTCCCCCCGTACCAGGCGTTCCGACCGTGGACGCGACGTTGCAGGTGACAGGAGGACTGCTACACGCGACGACGACGTTCGGGGGGGCGGGGTTCCCAAACGCGGCGGACGCTCAGTCCCAACTCGATGCTGCGATCCTCACTCTTAATGGCATGGCGGCCACTGGCTCACTTTTGGCGGAACTCACTGGCACTTACATTCCGGGCGTCTATACCATCAGTGGCGCCGCGGGTTTGACGGGAGCAATGACCCTCGACGGCGGGGGCAGCGACACCGCGGTGTGGGTTTTCCGGTTTGAGACTGGGAGCGGCGCGCTTACCACCGGCTCCGGCTCGAGCGTTAGCGTGCAAAATGTAGGTGACGGTTCAAATGTCGGGATATATTGGGTTGTCGGCACCGGCGCGACCCTCAACGGCCCTACGTTCCTAGGAAACGTCCTCGCGCAGACCACCATCAGCAGTGACGGCGCTCTAACACTTGGTTGCGGCAGACTCTTATCAGCCACGGCAGACGTGACGTTGATTGGAGACACGATATCCATCGGTTGCACGGGTGCCGTCGTGACGGGTGGCGGTGGTGCCGATGTCGGGACCAGCGGCGGCTTCGACCAAGCGGGCATTGCTGGGCCGAGCGGCGTCCCGGAACCCGCCACACTGGCGCTGCTGGGACTCGGACTCGCGGGACTTGGATTTAGTCGACGCCGGCACGCTTGAGATAAACAGTCTGCCACGACAAGCCCTGCTTCGGCAGGGTTTTTTGTTTGTGCGCCGCTATGGAACCTCTGATTACATCAGAGGTTCCTGCGGTGATCAAATGGGTGTGCCCTAGTTGATTCGAACCTCTGACCTGTTGGATTGGAATCGTATTTCTGGTCTTTTTGTAACAAGGGCTTATAAGATATATCATTTAATTTCAATAGCTTGATGTATCCGTAGTCGTCATCAGTTATCGCTACTTGTCATAGTGAACGTGGCAAAATTGATGCTGCCATGTGAGCCGTCCCGCAAGCAGCCCCACTAAATATATCAAACGTTTGATATATTTTTTTTCATGTAGTACAGTGT
>DATMXC010000149.1:0-2068 GCA_035561915.1 Gammaproteobacteria bacterium | reverse complement strand
CCATCTGATTCATGTGCGTCTCCATGAGGGTTTATTAGGGAATCTCTGATTTATTCATGTTGAACCGCCAAGACGCCAAGAACGCCAATATTTTTCCTTACAATTCAAGCCTTTTTTCTTGGTGGCCTTGGCGCCTTGGCGGTTGGCGATATATTTTTCAGAGTTTCCTTAGATGCTATGGTCCAGAGGCAGTTTCATCGCCGCCCTGCTCCAGGACCTTGAGCCGACGCACGATATCTTCCAACTGCCGGAAGCGCACCACATTCTTTTTCCAGACAGCGTTAGGTTCCACGGGAATGCCGGAGGAATATACGCCAGGTTGCAAGATGGACTTGGTCACCATAGTCATCCCGGTGATGTGCACATCATCGGCGATCTCGATGTGCCCGACGATTCCCACCGCTCCGGCTATAGTACAGCGCTTGCCGATGGTGGTGCTGCCGGCAATGCCCACGCAGGCGGCGATCGCGGTATGGGCGCCGATCCGCACATTGTGCGCCACCTGGATTTGATTATCGAGTTTTACGCCTTCCTCTATCACGGTGTCGTCCAGCGCGCCCCGGTCTATGGTAGTGTTGGCGCCGATCTCCGCGTCATCACCGATCCGCACTCGGCCCAACTGGGGGATCTTCACCCATACGCCGTTGTCGTTGGCGAGTCCGAAGCCGTCACTGCCTATCACCACGCCCGGATGTATCAGCACGCGCCGCCCGATTTGGCTATCGGGACAAAGGGTGACCTGCGCAAGCAGTATGCTGTCCTCATCAACCCTGGAATTGCGCCCGATTATGCAACCCGGCCCGATGCTTGCGCGCGCGCCGATCTGGACGCCTTCTTCAACCACACACAAGGGACCGATCCAGGCGCTGGGATGTATGCGGCTGGCGGGGCTGACCACTGCAGCCGGGTGTATACCCTCTTGGCGGGGAGCGGGATTCAGCAGCGCGGCAATGCGCGCATAGGCGACGGAGGGATTGTCCACCACCAGCGCTGCGACCGGACAGATCTCCAAATCATTAGCCGAGAGTATGACGGCCGTGGCCCGGGTGGCCGCCAGTTGTTTGCGGTAACGGGGCTGCGTGAGGAAACTGATGTCGCCGGATTGCGCGGTTTGCAGGGGTGCTACCCGGGAGATCGGGACGTCCGGATCGCCTTTAAGTTGTCCACCGACCTGTTCTGCAAGTTGCCCGAGTGTCCAAACTATACCGGCGCACATCCCGCCTTCGCCTTATGGTCACCTCTAAAAATACGTCTTTTGCTCCAATCCCGTTGCAGCTTCGCCAGTCTACCATTGGGCTGCTCGCATACTGTCGTGTATTCCGGGCTGCTCGACTGCGCTGCGCCTTGTCTTGAAGCAAAATCCATCATTTTTAGAGGCGCCCTTATTCTTTACTTTGGTGCAGCGGGCTCGGCGCCCTTCGCGCCCTTAAGCGCTTCCAGCACCTTGTCGGTAATATCCACTCTATCGCTGGCGTAGATGGTGCCGTCGCCCACGATAAGATCGTAACTTTCTTTCTTGGCCAGCGACACGATGGTCTCCGACACCAGCTTCTGCAACTTCGCGAACTCTTCGTTGCGACGGATATTGAAATCCTCGCGAAATTCATCCTGGGCGCGCTTAAGGTCGCGCCGTTGCGAGACGATCTCGCGCTCCGCCTTGCCGCGCTCCGCTTCGCTGATCACGGGACCGTCCTTGGCCAGCTTGTCTTCCAGGGCCTTTAATTGCTTTTGCGACTCCACCAGGCTTTTATCACGCGGCGCGAATTCCTTTTCCAGCTTGCTGCGTGCCGCCTCGGCCTGCGGCGCCTCATCCGCTATCTTGGCGACATTCACAAATCCGAGTTTCAACTCCTGCGCGGAGGCAATCGATGACATCCAAAATACAGCCGTACACAGCGTGTAAAAAATCTTTCTCAAGCGTGTTCTCCTAAATCTAAAATGTAGCGCCGATGGTGAATTGAAAGTTCTGCACATTATCGTTGTCTTTTTTGTTGAGAGGTTGTGCAAGACTGAAGCTCAGCGGGCCTATGGGGGAAATCCAGAGCACCGCCACCCCCGCTGAATAACG
>DATMXC010000148.1:0-3174 GCA_035561915.1 Gammaproteobacteria bacterium | reverse complement strand
CCGCAGTGCGCCGACGCACTCGACCAAGGGTAGTTCTCCGACTTCCTCACCCTGCGTGCCCGCACCGGATTACGTTCGACATAGCGTATCGCTGCCCAGAGGGTAGAATTAGAGCATGGCCTACTCTGAACTCATCACCCGCTTGTCCGGACGCTTTCCTCAGCTGATCCAACGACACCGATCTGGTGGTACCGGAGATACTGGAGGCCATTCAGACCGCTCTTCCGCGTGCTTTTTTAATCGGCCAAGAAAGCGACTCATGTAGTATTTTCCAATACGGAAATACAATCAGGGCTACCGTGCGAGCCATTTTTAGTGGCTATGGCGGGGTGAACAGCCTGTTGAATATAGCCAGCCGTATTCAAACGGCTGGCTATTCAGAAAAGAGGCGTTTATTCTTCCTATACTCTCCCGTACGTGGAGCCTCTGAGCGACGCGAGAACGCCACTGGCGGACTTTTTCAACAGCATGATAGTGATGGAAGTCATTGAGTGGATGGGAGGCCCATGATGGCACCAAGCGAAGCCGACCTCGAATCAACGTACGAGCATCTCATCACCCTCTGGACATCCGGGGTACGCGACTATCACACGATGCTCTCCGACTACCTCACGGCCAATTCCATTTTTGTTGCGGTGATCGGGCTGATCGTGTCGCGAGAGTCACTGGCATTGTCCTTCGCGGTGCTGATTGTTCTCCTCTGCGTCTTTGGAATTCTCCTGTGTTTCCAAATGGCGATCGTCCTCGGTCGTTTGTCAGGTCAGAATTCGCTGTGGGAGTGGCGATTGAGGGGAATCGAGCAAGATCCTGAGTGGCATGAAGAGAAGCTGCTGACAAGTCTTCACCGGCTCCATGAGATCCGGCAGCCGATTGAGGATCGACGGAACGAGCCCACGGTGTTTGAGCCGAACTGGGCTTTCCGCCAGCATCGTCAGTGGTGGGCCCATCGCGCCATCAGCTTTCCCTGGTTTTTCGGGAGCGTATACGCGTTGCTTCTTGTGTGGAGCGTGACAAAGTTGCTGAGTGCCTGAGCCATAGGTTGCCCCGAGAGGATTTCTCTTACGAGTGGGCTTCTTGAGCAGCCCTTTCGGATAAATTACCGGTTTTTCTCGGCAGGGCTGCCCAATCGAGCAAGTATGGCGGGGTGAACAGCCTGTTGAATACGGCTGGCTATTCAGAAAAGAGGCGTTTATGCTTCCTATACTTAAACTTGTGACGCGCCCTATGCGGGCTAAGTCACGTCATGAACAGGAGTACGGTAATGGAAAGCGCGACATTTCGAAAATGGTTGGCGGAGCACGGGTGCCGCTTCGATAGTCATGAGCATCAGGAGCGCGGCGAGGGTCATGTCATGGTGACGGTGCATCGAGAAGGGCGGACATCGCAGGCGCCTCTTGGTGGTTCGCGCAAGGACCTCGACCCGCGCGACGTGCGCCGGGTCTGCGAGGAACTCGGCCTCGATGAGTCCGACCTGCCTGGACCGAAAAGCCGGGTGTGAGGTGCCCATCACAATCGACAGGCCGGGGCACCATCGCGTGGGCAAACAAAATCCGTTTGCCCGCCTACATGGCTTGAGGTCGGCCAAAGGGTCCATAAGAGCGGAAATAAAAAGGCCGGAGATTTCCGGCCTTGGGTAAATGGTGGGGCGGCGGCTACCGAATAAAACGCTGAATGCGCCATGAATAATGGACTTCATTGATTTTATAAAACTAATTACCCCTCAAAAATATCCGCTGCTAAGGCTTTGCCAATCCGTTTTCAGGTCATGTTTCAATCGAACCCTAGTTCGCAATTACTCTACCAGCGCACTCCAGGAACAGCCTATGGAAGTGGATAGTAAATATTGTTCGCTGGCCTTAAATTATTTTGCTATTCTAATTTTCCACTCACAGAACTGGAGGGGACATCAATGTACGGACTAAATAACATTATGAGCGGCACAATCTTGATCGCCTCATCATTTGCGTTGACGATGAATGGGTATGCCGCAGGCACGAAAGCACCACCCACCGATAAGAAGATGATCGCGAGCGCGATGTCTGCGGCGCCGGCCAAGGTCGCGAAGGGCGCGACCATCGTGGCCATGGAGGCTGACGGCAAAATGCGCACGCTGCGCGAGGGAACGAACGGCTTTACCTGCATGCCGGACAATCCGGCGACTCCCGGCCCTGACCCCATGTGCATGGACAAGAATGCCCTGGAATGGGCCCATGCGTGGATCGGGCACAAGACCCCACCTGCCGGTAAAATCGGTTTCATGTACATGCTGGCGGGCGGAACGGACGCCAGCAATACCGACCCGTATGCGACCAAGCCTGACGCCAAAAATCATTGGATCAAGACCGGTCCGCACGTGATGATCGTCGGCGCCGACGCCAGTTTCTACGATACTTATCCGAAGAGCGCGGACCCCGATACATCGGTACCCTATGTAATGTGGGCAGGTACGCCGTACCAGCACTTGATGGCGCCGGTGAAGTAAGTGAGCAGGCAAAGGCGCCGCGTCTTGTATCTTGCTATTTTCGTCTGCTAGTACCGTTGGTGCAAGTCCGCTGGGATTCCCTCCGTTTGTATCGCTCAGCTAGATCGCCGCTAGCCTCTGGTAGGCGCCGTTCACTTCTTTCGCGCCAAGTAGAGTCCCAGAAACGAAAATGCCGTTCAGCTAAACGCTGAACGGCATTGCTGAGAGGCGGTTCTGTTGCTTGGTTGCCTGGCAATTACGCCAACTTTCTCCTGCCGTATCCCAGACCCAACAGGCCGATGGCGAGTAACCCGAGAGTGGCCGGCTCAGGAACACTAGTGAGAGTGACCAGCGGAACAGTAGTGAACACAACCATGTCTTGCGTGATGCCCTGAGTGCCGTCATTCAAGTACGTGAGGCTGTAGTTCCCGGTATTGGGTGCTGTGCCCAAGTTGGCCAGCCACGTATTGGCCAGGAGTCCATAGGCCGAACTCGCCGTACCGCCGTCCACCCTGAAGTTAGTGTCTGTCGTGTTGATGCTATAGTGTCCCGTCCCGTTAGCTGCCCCGTAAGCGATCGCCCAGACGGCCAATTGAAAGGCCGCTGACTCAGTCTTTGTGCCTACAGCGCTGTACACTTCATTGGCCAATTGGCCCAGCTGGGTCACTCTCGTCGTTCCGGTTGGGGTCCCCGGACGTAGAGTACTCAATGAA
>DATMXC010000147.1:0-5978 GCA_035561915.1 Gammaproteobacteria bacterium | reverse complement strand
GCGCCGCGTAATACTACGTAGGCGAATACGGCTTCACCTTTAATCTCGTCAGGTTTGCCTACGACGGCGGCTTCGGCGACGCGCGGGTGTGCGACGAGGGCGGATTCGATTTCCATGGTGCCGAGGCGGTGGCCGGAGACTTTCAGCACGTCGTCGGCGCGGCCCATGATCCAGAAGTAGCCGTCTTCGTCGCGGTGTGCGGTGTCGCCCGCGACGTAGTATTTGTTGTTGAATTTTTTCCAATAGGTGTCCAGGTAACGCTGTTCGTCGCCCCAGATGGTGCGTAACATGAACGGCCAGGGCTTTTTGATGACGAGATAACCGCCTTGATTGGGCTTGGTAATGCTGTGACCTTCTTCGTCCACGATGTCCATCGCGATGCCGGGCAGGGGCAGGGTGCAGGAACCAGGCTTGGTGGTCACCGCGCCGGGGATGGGTGCGATGAGATGCGCACCGGTTTCGGTCTGCCACCAGGTGTCCACGATGGGGCAGCGTTCGTGTCCGATGTGTTTGTGGTACCACATCCATGCTTCCGGGTTGATGGGCTCGCCCACGGTGCCGAGCAGACGCAATTTGGATAAATCGTATTTGGCGGGAATCTCATCGCCCAATTTCATCAGGCCACGGATCGCGGTGGGCGCGGTGTAAAAAATCGTAACATCGTGGCGCTGGCAGATGTCCCAGAAGCGTCCGCCGTCGGGGATGGTGGGCGCGCCTTCGTACATCACCATCGTTGCGCCGGTCGCAAGCGGGCCGTAAGTGACATAACTGTGGCCTGTCACCCAGCCGACATCCGCGGTGCACCAGAAGATGTCATCGTCGCGGATGTCAAACACCCACTGCATGGTGACGATGGTGCCGAGCAAATAACCGGCACTGGAGTGCTGGATGCCTTTTGGTTTTCCTGTAGAGCCGGAGGTGTAAAGTAAAAATAACGGGTGCTCGCTCTCCACCCACACCGGATCGCACTGATCGGGAACATTTTTTACTGCATCGTGCCACCACACATCGCGCCCGCTTTGCATGGGAATGGTTTGACCGCTGCGCTTTAATACAATGACGGACTCAATAGTCGGGCAGCCTTTTGCCAGCGCCTGGTCGGCAGCGAGTTTTAACTCAATGATCTTGCCGCCGCGCGTGCCACCGTCGGCGGTGATGAGCATTTTGGCGCCGGCGTCTTCGATGCGGTCTTTCAAGGATTGCGCCGAAAATCCGCCGAATACCACGGAGTGAATCGCGCCGATACGTGCGCATGCCTGCATGGCGACGACGACTTCCGGCACCATCGGCATGTAGATCACCACCCGGTCGCCCTTTTTAATGCCCTTGGCCTTGAGCGCATTGGCAAAATGACACACCTCACGGTAAAGCTCGGCGTAGCTGAGGCGACGGATGTCGCCCTGTTCGCCTTCGAAAATAATGGCAGTTTTTTGGGCTTTGTCTTTGAGGTTTCTATCGAGGCAGTTGTAGGAGACGTTTAACAATCCGTCGTCAAACCAGCGAAAGTGAGGCGCCTTACTATTATCCAGAACGTGCGTAAAGGGTTTGTGCCAGCTGATTTCCTGGAGCGCAAGACGTGCCCAGAATTTCTCATGATCCCCTTCGGCCTCACGGCGCAAGGTCTCCAATTCTTGCCGGTTTTTGATGTGCGCCTTGGCGGCAAATTCCGCAGCAGGTTCAAAAAGCCGTTTTTCGTGTAAGGTAGATTCGATATTTTTTGTGCTCATTAGTGTATTCTCGAACTTTAGCTAAGGTTTTAATGGGGGACTGGTGCTTACCTTTTTATCGTTCTTCTCAATGTAAGCCTCCGAAAATGTTTTTATCCACTTACCTCGCTGCTGCTGTGATAGCTCAGTAACTTTTGCAACGTAAGCAACACGGTGCAAGCCATCAATGCCTCTCATAAGACGGGCTACTTCGTGTTGGTCGGCTAGCGTAGGGCACTGACTGATACGCCACTCATACAAGACACTGCCAGCATCCTGGCTGATAATCTCCCAGAAAACATTCGGGCATCGGGTTTGCATGCGGTCTCGTGCTTGCTCCATAAGTACATGGGGTGTGATTGCAGCGGGTCCCAGGTATTGAATAGTGAGTAACTCGCTCCAGTTGTCCAGTGTTTGACCATCGGGTACATACTCAAGTATGACGGGTACATTTTTATTGGGAAGATCCATCATGAGTGATGGAGCCATGACGGGAGGAAGGATAGCTGCGAGAAATGGTGTCGTGGATGATGATACGATCGGCGAGGGAGGGTCGCCCTGGATATAGACCAAGTCCCATGTCGTATCAACCGGCATAATCAGGGCTTCGCGCAGGTCTAGGGATGCACAGCCATACAGCACTATGCAACCGATAAGGATGCTGAATGAAGCGCTTCTTTTCACTTAAATGGCCCCCATGCCCACAATATGATAACCACTGTCCACATAGACCACCTCGCCGGTAATGCCGGAGGCGAGGTCGGAGCACAAAAACGCGGCGACGTTGCCGACTTCTTCGATGGTCACATTGCGTCGCAGCGGCGCATTTTTCTCCATGTGCTCGAGTATTCTGTTAAAACCGCTGATGCCGCTTGCGGCCAGGGTTTTGATGGGCCCTGCCGAGACGGCATTGACGCGCGTGCCCTCCGGTCCCAGGCTGCCGGCCATGTAGCGTACATTGGCCTCCAGGCTCGCCTTGGCCAGGCCCATCACGTTGTAATTAGGGACGACGCGCTCGGCGCCCAGATAACTCAAGGTGAGCAGGGCGCCGTTGCGGCCCTGCATCATCTTACGCCCGGCCTTGGCAAGCGCCGTAAAGCTGTAGGAGCTGATGTCATGCGCGACGCGGAAGCCTTCGCGGGTCACTGCGTCCACATACGAACCTTCCAGCTCGCTGCGGAAGGTGTAGGCGGCTGAATGAACGATGATGTCGAGATGTGACCAGCGCTCGCTTAGCCGCTCGAACGTCTGGGCGATTTCGGCATCGTCGCTCAATTCGCAAGGCAGGGTGATGGTGGAGCCTAACTCGGCCGCCATCTTCTCGACCCGCTCCTGCAATTTTTCATTTTGATAGGTAAGGGCCAGTTCGGCCCCTTCCCGGCGCATGGCCTGGGCGATGCCCCAGGCAATGGAGCGTGTGCTGGCGAGCCCCACGATAAGGGCGCGTTTACCACTGAGAAATCCCATGGATTTATCCTTTTCTTATATCAAGACTATCATATAGTGTAGGGCGTTCCTGGGCGACTTGCCACCCGGAACTTTTCGATAGAGGATTGCGCTTCGCTCATGCTTCCGACAAGATGACAGGAATGGATCTCCCCCGCCGCCCGTTCCGAAGCCTGCTTTTCGCCGTGATCTGGGCGTCACTCGCCGCATGCACAGGGCAGGCCTGGAATAATCCCTATCCTGCTCACGAAGAGGGTAAGAATATCCTCTACTCCTCGTTCACCGAGCGGCCCAAGCACCTTGATCCCGCCCAGTCTTATGTGGAAAACGAATTTGCCATTATTGCGCAGATTTATGAGCCGCCGCTGCAATACCATTATTTAAAGCGTCCCTACACCCTCATCCCGCTCGCCGCCCAAGAGATGCCGCGTGTGGTGTATCTGGACCAGCGGGGCGAGATCCTGCCGGAGACCGCCGCAGCCCAGGACATCGCCTTCAGCATTTACGATATCCGCATCAAACCCGGCATACGCTACGAACCTCACCCCGCCTTTGCGCGCGATGCGGCGGGGAAATATCGTTATCACCAGCTTAGCCGCTCCGAGCTTGCCGACATTGACACCTTGCAAGACTTCAAACACCGTGACAGCCGCGATCTAGCCGCCGATGACTATGTGTATCAGATCAAGCGCCTCGCCCACCCCGGTATCCACTCGCCCATTTTTGGCCTGATGAGCGAATACATCGTGGGGTTGAAAGAGTATGGCGAGGTGCTGAGCAAGGCCGCTAAGGAGCCGGATAACCAACCTTATCTCGATCTCACCCGTTATCCCTTGGAAGGTGCTACGGCGCTCGATGGTTACACCTATCGCATCAAGGTGCGCGGCAAATACCCGCAGCTTTTATACTGGCTGGCGATGCCTTTTTTCGCGCCGGTGCCGCCGGAAGCGGATCGTTTCTATTCGCAACCCGGCCTGATTGAAAAAAACATCACGCTGGACTGGTATCCCGTCGGCACCGGTGCTTATCGTCTCACAGTGAATGATCCCAATCGCCAGATGATACTGGAGCGCAACCCGAATTTTCACGGTGAGGCCTATCCGGTGGAGGGCGAACCCGAAGATCAAGCACGCGGCTTGCTGGAGGATACCAGCAAACCGTTGCCGTTTATTGACAAGGTGGTGTATAGCCTGGAGAAGGAAAGCATCCCGTATTGGAACAAATTTCTGCAAGGCTATTACGATGCCTCGGGCATCAGCTCCGACAGCTTCGATCAGGCGGTGCGCATCTCGACGGGCGGTGATGTGGCGGTGACGGAGGGGATGCAGGAAAAGGGTATCCGCTTGCTTACCAGTGTCGGCACGGATCTCTCTTATATGGGTTTCAACATGCTCGACCCGGTAGTAGGCGGTTTAAGCGAACGCGCGCGCAAACTACGTCAGGCTATCTCTATCGCGGTGGATTATGAAGAGTTCATCTCCATCTTTCTCAACGGGCGCGGCATTCCGGCGCAGGGGCCCATCCCGCCCGGCATCTTCGGCTATGTAGAAGGCGAGACGGGTGTTAATTCCTATGTCTATGATTGGGTGAACGGCCGGCCGCAGCGCAAATCGCTCGAAGAGGCGCGCCGTTTGCTGGCCGAGGCGGGGTATCCGAACGGGCGAGATGCACAGACGGGCAAGCCGCTGTTGCTGCATTTCGACACCGCACTGAGAGGTCCCGATGACAAGGCCTATCTCGACTGGTTGCGCAAGCAGTTTCAGAAATTGGATTTGCAGTTGGATATCCGCAATACCGATTTCAACCGCTTTCAGGAAAAGATGCTGAAGGGCAACGCGCAGCTCTGGCAGTGGGGATGGAACGCGGATTATCCCGATCCGGAAAACTTTATGTTTCTGCTCTATGGTCCCAATGCCAAAGTGGGCAAGAATGGTGAAAACGCGGCGAACTACGACAACCCGGAGTTCAACAAATTATTTGAACAGATGAAAAACATGGACAACGGTCCGCAGCGTCAGGCGATCATCGTCAAGATGATGGATATCGCGCGCAACGATGCGCCGCTGTTGTGGGGATTGCACCGCAAGAAATTTGGTCTGTACCACTCCTGGTATGAAAACGCCAAGCCCAACGAGATGGCGAACAACGAGTTGAAATATATACGCATTGATGCCGGACTGCGCAGCAAGCAGCGCGCAGAGTGGAACAAGCCTGTCCTGACGCCGCTGTTTGGCATCGTGGTGATCTTGCTTATCGGTATCCTCCCCGCCATGCTGGGCTATCTGCGCAAGGAACGCAGCCCCGCGCTATGATCGCCTATATCATTCGCCGCATGCTGTACGCCATCCCGATACTGATCGGCGTCAATCTCATCACCTTTGTTTTATTCTTCGTCGTCAATAGTCCGGATGACATGGCCCGTATGCACCTTGGCGTAAAGCGCGTCACACAGGAGGCGATAGAAAAGTGGAAGGCGGAGCGCGGTTACGACAAGCCGCTCATGGTTAACGAGCAGGCGGCCGGTATGGAAAAAGTCACCGACACGATCTTTTTCAAAAAATCCTTATCCCTGTTCGCTTTTGAATTTGGACGTGCCGACGACGGCCGCAGCATCGGCCGCGAGATCAGCGTTCGCATGTGGCCGAGCCTCGCCATTGCCGTACCCACATTGATTATAGGCATCGGGGTGCAGATCAGCTTTGCCCTGCTGCTGGCCTTTTTTCGCGGTTCCTATATTGATCTCTGGGGCGTGGTGATGTGCATCATCATGATGTCCATCTCAGGGTTGTTTTATATCATCGGCGGGCAATACCTCATCAGCAAGCT
>DATMXC010000146.1:0-2748 GCA_035561915.1 Gammaproteobacteria bacterium | reverse complement strand
GCCGCGCCGCAAGCTCGCGCTCTGGCTTGCGGGCATCGTTCTGCTCGGCCTCGCAGGCGCCGTCACTCTGGTCGCGCTCACCTTCGACCCCAACGCCTATAAAGACCGGATCAGCGCCTGGGTAAAAGATCAGACCGGCCGCGAGCTACGAATCGGCGGCAAGATCGAAATCTCTTTCTTTCCTTGGCTGGGCGTGAGGCTTAACCATATAGAGGTGAACAACGTCCCGGGTTTTGCTCCAACACCTTTCTTACAGGCCGAACTCGCCCAACTCCGGGTGAAACTAATCCCGCTGCTGCAAGGACAGTGGGTCACCGACATCGTGGTACTGGAACAGGCGATATTGCTTCTCAGCAGGGACTCCGCCGGTCGCAGCAACTGGGAAGATCTGACGCGAGACCGCGGGCAGAGTGCAAATCCCGCTGTACTCAGCCTGGGCGGGCTGGCCGTCACGGATGCCTCGTTGATTTTGGATGACCAGCAACAGGGCCGGCACTTTGCGTTGGAAAAGCTCACACTGCGCACGGGGGCTATCGCTCCCCGTGAAGCGTTCGATCTTAAACTCGCCTTCGACACGGCCCTCAGCCCGCAACTCAGCGGTCACTTCGAGGCCAAGGGTAAGGGCATGATTGATCTCAATCGGCAACAATATCAATTGCGTGACGCCCTCATCATGGCGCAGATCACAGGCGAGCATCTGCCGCAAAATTATTTTGAGCTTCAGCTCAGCGGCGATATGAGCGCCGACATTAACCGCCAAACGCTCTTGCTCGACAATGCAAAGATCGAAGCCGTAGGTCTCACAATGCACGGCCATCTTCAAGCTACGCCGATTTCGAATGCCGCGCGTTTGACCGGACGTTTGAAGATCACGCCCTTCAGCCCGCGAGACCTCCTGCGCCGGCTGGACGTATCGCTGCCTTCAGGACTTCCAGACTATGCCCTGCAACAAGCCGCACTCGACGCAGCGCTTGCAGGCAACCTGGAAGAAATTCATCTCACCTCGCTCAAGCTTCAACTCGACGATACCCTGGGTAGCGGAGAGATTAGCTTCAGCATGAAGGAAAAACCATTGGTCAGCGTAAATCTTGCGTTTGACCAGCTCGATCTGGGCCGGTACGTCGCACCCATCGAAGGGCAGCCGAACGCGCTGCCTATAGAGACCCTGCGCGCCTTACCTGTGCAGGGACAGGTGCGCGTCGCCAACCTCAAATTCGGCGATGTGCAGGCCGACGATGCCATCCTCACCCTTGGAGCAACGCCATGACCCGGCGGCGTCCGGCTATACAGCCCTCGATGAGCAGCCGCCTGCTGTGCTGGTTCGACCGGCACGGGCGTAAAGATCTCCCTTGGCAAAAAAATCCCACGCCCTACCGCGTATGGGTTTCCGAGATTATGCTGCAACAGACCCAAGTCACCACAGTGGTCCCTTATTACTTACGCTTTATGCAGCGCTTTCCTGACATTGCCACACTCGTCGCCGCCCATTTGGACGAGGTGCTGCATCTTTGGACGGGCTTAGGCTATTACGCGCGTGCGCGCAATCTGCACCGCGCCGCCGCGACCGTGTACGGGCAGCACGGGGGTGAACTGCCGCGCGACATCACATTGCTGCAACAACTGCCCGGGATTGGCCGCTCGACGGCGGCCGCGATCCTCGCGCTTGCCCACGGCGAGCGCCACGCCATCCTGGATGGTAACGTCAGGCGCGTCCTCGCGCGTCTGCATGCCGTGGAGGGCTGGCCCGGACGGCGCGAGATCGAACAGCACCTCTGGTCGCTCGCCGAATCACACCTGCCAACGGACCGGGTGCGCGACTACACCCAGGCACTGATGGATCTGGGCGCGACACTGTGCATACGCGCACGCCCGGACTGTACGCGCTGCCCCCTGGCGGATCTTTGTGTGGCGCGCGCTCAGAGCGAAATCGCAGCCTACCCCACACCCAAACAGCGCAAGCGCCTGCCGGTGCGCAGCGCCACCTTACTGCTATTGCGTAACAACGCGGGTGATGTGCTGCTGGAACAACGGCCTCCGGCGGGGATCTGGGGCGGGTTGTGGAGTCTGCCTGAGTGCGAACATACTCACCCCGCCGACATCAAGCGCTGGTGCCGGGAGCATCTTGCTTACCAGATCACTCAACTCAAGCTCTGGCCCAAACTACGCCACAGCTTCAGCCATTTTCATCTTGATATTTCCCCGGTGCTTGCACAGGTCAACAAAATCCCTGCCCACGCAATGGAACCGCGCCCCACAGTCTGGTATAACGTTCATCAGCCGGAGGCGCGCGGCTTGGCCGCCCCCGTGCAACGCCTGTTGGCGAAATTATCGGAACACTCTAAGGGACCACGATGACTCGAATGGTACATTGCGTAAAACTCGGACGCGAGGCCGAGGGCCTGCTTTTTCCGCCGTATCCGGGCGAGCTCGGCAAGCGGATTTATGAAAGCGCCTCCTCCGAGGCGTGGAAGATGTGGCTAGCGCACCAGACCACCCTCATCAACGAATACCGTCTCAACATGATGGACCCCAAGGCGCGTCAATTTCTGGCAACCGAAATGGAAAAATTCTTCTTCGGTGACGGCTCGGCCAGGCCGGAAGGCTATGTACCGCCGGTCAACAAATAATTCGGCCTCACCTGCATAATAACCAAACCATGACCTACCAACACGTCCCCGCCTTGCACGGCGTCGCCTGGTATCTGCAAGGATGGCGGCTGTTCACCCGGCAACCCTTGCTGCTGCTCGG
>DATMXC010000145.1:0-5583 GCA_035561915.1 Gammaproteobacteria bacterium | reverse complement strand
TCGCCCTGCTGGTGGGGATGGTGCCCGCACCTTCGGGTTACGAGCCGCGGCAACACGCCCAGCGCGCGGTCGCTATACGGAATCGTGTCCTGGACGCCATGCTTACGCAACAGGACATCACCGCCGCGCAGGCGGCCAAGGCCAAGCAGGCGCCGCTCGGCGTGACCACTAAACCCCCGACGGGGATCTCGCCCTACCCTGCCTTCATGGATCTGCTGCGGCGCCAATTGCAACATGACTACAAAGAGGAAGACCTTACTTCAGAAGGCCTGCAAATCTTTACTGCGTTTGACCCGCAGATACAACGCGTGGCAGAACGGGCCTTGGCGGGTCGTATCGCCTCGCTGGAGAAGGCTTACAAAATACCTGATGGAAAGTTAGAGGGCGCAGTGATTGTTACCGATACTCAGAATGGCGAAGTGCTTGCGATGGTGGGCGGACGCGATGCGCGCTATACAGGTTTTAATCGGGCCCTCAATGCGCAACGCCCGATAGGTTCATTGATGAAGCCGGTCATTTATCTCACCGCCCTCGCCCAGCCGCAAAAATACACGCTCATCACTCCCTTGGATGACAGCACCTTTACCCTGAAAAACGCCGGCGGCAAGCCGTGGTCGCCGCAAAATTACGATCATCAGTCACACGGGGAGGTCCCTTTATACGTGGCACTGGCGCATTCTTATAATATATCTTCGGCGCGCCTGGGGTTGGAGGTGGGCGTCCCAAAGGTATTGAAGACCCTTTACGCCCTCGGTGTCACGCGCGAATTTCCGGCCTATCCATCTACCTTGTTGGGCGCCATCGAGCTGAGTCCATTAGAGGTCACGCAGTTTTACCAAACCTTGGCGAGCGGGGGCTTCCGCACTCCACTGCGCGTCATTCGTGATGTACTCACCACGCGTGGTGACCCGCTGCAACGCTACCCGCTCTCGGTAGAACAGGCCGTTGATCCAGCCTCGGCATTTCTGGTCACGCGCGCCATGCAGGAGGTGGTGCGCAGCGGCACTGCGCGCGCACTTGAGCAAACCCTTCCCGATCTGGAGCTGGCGGGGAAAACTGGAACCACCGATGACTTGCGTGATAGCTGGTTTGCAGGCTTCAGCGGAAAACATCTGATTGTGGTATGGCTGGGCCGTGACGATAATGAGCCCACGCGCCTAAGCGGGGCGAGTGGAGCACTCAAGGTGTGGGGTGATATTATGAAGGCCATTAACAGTGAGCCTTTACGTCTTAGCCTGCCCGCCGATGTGGAGTTTGCGAGCGTGGACCCGCAAACTCAAATGCGCCTGGAACCCGGCTGTCCGGCGGCGGTCGAATTGCCGTTTATCAAGGGCAGCGCACCGCTGGATTACGCCCCTTGCTCCGGTGGTTTGCCCGGAGTGATCGAAGACACTTTTGACGCCATAAGGAATATTTTTCAGTGATGATGAGATTGCGTATTTTTTATTGCCGGTTATGGAAACTAAGGGCGGTGAGTCTGCTGATTGGCCTTGTGTCGTTGTCAGGGTGCTCGCTGGTTCCGACCACGCAGTCAGCCGGTGCGCCGATTGAAGATCGCACGACCGGCGAGACTGCCAGACCAACTGTACTGGAAGATCAGCAACCCTCCGACGCCGAGTCCGGTGTACAGGTCACGCCTCTGGGCTCTGCTCAGGCCGCCCGTCCGCCATCTGGCGGCGGGGAAAGCGCAGCCGCCGAGCGCCCCACCCCGCGTTCGGGTTCCGCCGTGGTGGCGCTGCTCGACAACGCCGGACAACAGACACGCACCGGCAATCTCGACGCGGCGGCGGCGGCGCTGGAGCGTGCGTTGCGTTTGGAGCCACGCAATCCGGAGGTCTGGAGCCGGCTGGCTGGGATACGTCTGCAGCAGAGTCAATTCGATCAGGCCATTAACCTGGCGTCCAAATCAAACACACTGGCTGGCAACAACCCTACTCTCGTGGCACGCAACAACAGGATCATTGCGCAGGCCAAGCAGCAATTGGGCAGGCGATAATCTCACAACAAAAAGCCCGTGAAAAATCCTTCCTTGGACTTTTCAGAGGCTCAACACGGGCCGGTTACTGTATCGTCAGTTTCTTTGCCTTGGTCGCGGCCTTTTTTGGCAACGTCAGTTCCAATACTCCATCACTGTAACGCGCCTGAGCCGCAGCCTCGTCTACATCCTGCGCAACGGTGAAGCTGCGATACAGGCTGCCGTAATAGCGTTCGCGGCCGACCGCCTTCTCGTCTGACTTTAACTCGCGCTGTTTGTTTACCTCGGCGCCGATGGAAACCTGGTTGCCGGTGATGTTGACTTGAATATCGTCTTTTTTCACGCCGGGCAGTTCGGCCTGAACCGTATAGGCTTCTTTCGTCTCAGTAACATCTATTCTGATCTGGGCGCCAGCCTGTTGTCTGGGTCTTTCGATCAACAGCGGTTGCCATAACGCCTCAAACAGATTATCGAACGAGTTGTTAAGGGGTTTCAGTCGAGTAATGCTCATCATGTCTATGTCTCCTTGTAAGGTTTATCAAATACAGGTATGACATAGATCGGGGCGTATCATTTAATTTCAAGGGGTCTAGACAGATCGCAGGTATAGGATAGCTCCGATGTATCATGTTGAACCGGCAAGCCGTCAGGAATTTTTCTTACAATTCAGAGTCTTCGGTGTTGGCGATAGAGTGTTCGGAGACACCTTATACATCGTGTTTATAAGCTGTGCGCCGCTGTTTGCGCAGTTGTTTCAGCTCCTTACGAAAATGTTTGCGCTCCTCCGGCGTCATGCGTTGCCATTTTTCGCGTAACTGATGGCGTTCCTCGGACGGCAGGTTTTTGAACCACTCGTAGCGTTTCCGGATTCGGTCCTGCTCGTCAGTCGGGAGGTCCTGGAAGCGGTGGTAACGCTCGCGGATGCGATCACGCTGTTCCTGGGTCAGATCCTTCCAGCGTTTGTTTTCAAGCGGCAGATCATCGCTTCCCTGCACATAGCGATACAGGGCCAGCTCAACAACATCATACAAGGCATGTTCTGAATCTAATGGCAGGGGTTCATGCGCCTTGGTCTGCGGGGTCAAGACGATAGCCGCGACACACAGCAGTGCGCGCGCAACTCTCGGCAACAACTCAAGCCGCATCATTTTCATCGGCCAGCCAGCGGTAAAATTCAAGATCATCGTAGATATCCACATTTTCATCGGCGGCGATCAGATTGCTATCCTCCCCCACGACGGTGAGTTCGTCAGTCGGGGAAGACAACCATAAAAGACCGGCTACGGCCATCACCAAGGCCGTACTGACGGCCGCGCCGGGGATAAACCACTGAGAGGCCAACCACGCTGGACGCCGCTCGACGGCATCGAGTGCCCGGCCGCGCGCTACACGCAGCCGTGCCAGGATGCGCGCGTCGAGATTGCGAGCGCCGGCGTCCAGTGTGGACTTCGCTGCTTCAAGAAATTCATTGTCACGCTCGTTATTCATACATGATGCTCCTCCATCAATGTGCGCAGTGTGTGTACCGCACGCGAGTAATGGGTCTTGACACTGCCTTGTGTGCAGCCCATGGCGCGCGCGGTTTGAGCGGTATCCAGTCCTTCCCAGACACGCAGCAGAAAGACTTGCTGCTGACGCAGCGGCAGGCGTTTTAGCGCAATCTCCAGGGCGTTCATCGCTTGGCCATTCACCAGCCGCTGCTCCGGACCGAGGCTGTCCGTATCCGGCAAGTTCAGTAGCGGATCGTCCTCCGCATCGTCCAAATTGAACCAGACACGCCAGCGGTTGCGCACCCGGCTGCGGCGATAGGCGTCGCGTATACCGCTTTGCAGTATTTGATAAAACAGCGGCCCCCATTCCTGGGGGGCACGCACGGCATATTGGCGAGCCAGTTTAAACATGGCATCCTGCACCAGATCCAAGGCGTCGTCGGTATTCCCGGTGGCGAGCTGAGCCATGCGGAATGCCCGTCGTTCCACACCTGCCAAAAACTGTTCTAATTCCTGCGCCGTGTCCAAGCCATTTTCCCTCGCTGCGATGGCTTTATTATTCATACTTGTAGCGAACAAGGCCATATTTCGAAAATTAATTGCGATGCCTGTGATGTCTATGGTGATGTCTATGGTGTGCTATGCGCTCCGCCTTGCGATGAAAACGCTGTTCTATGCGGTCACCCTTCATGTCCAAATGTCGTTCGATGCGATTACCTTGGGCGTCCAAGTGGTCGGCCAACCTGTACTTGCCACTGGCGCGCGCCCTGGCGGCCTTGATGTCGAGATGTATATTGATCGCCGCGCCGCGAGCATCGAGGCGCTGGTTAATATGCTCACCGTGCTGTTCCATTCGCTCCGCCTGTCGCGCATGACCGCCCTCCCCTGCCCACACCGGTGTTACTGCGAACAGAGTCAGCAAGCCTGATAGGATGTGTTTTTTCATGAGTAGCTCCTTGAGTTATTGTGATCTATACAGACCATAACGCAGCAGCGACACAATGGTTGACACGCCACGCCAAATTTTATGGCGCTAACCGTCCTTCCAGGATGTTTGCAAGCTCGGCGAGGCAGGTCTCATCATCGCTGCAAAACAGGGCGGGATAATTGACCAATCGGGCATGGCTGCGGTGCACCACAGCCTTGATCACGTGACCCTGACCGCGTATGCCCTCCAGGCGCACAGGGTATATCGGGCTTCTCGTTATTCGGGCGAGACGGGCCACTCCACCCTTTAATTTGCGTGGGGGATCGTCATCCAGATGGATCTTCCCGTGTGGAAATATGGCCACCACTTCACCCTTCTGCAAGGCACGCATGGCCTGCCGCAATGCCAGTTCGGGTTGCCGGTCACGCTCTACCGGAATGCAGCCTATGGCTCGATACAGCCAGTTGAGTCCGAAACGCTGGTACTGTTCCTGGGCGATGAGAAAACGCAGCGGCCGCCGGGCCGCGGCGATGAGCAGCAAGGGGTCGAGGCCGGAGACATGATTCGATGCGACCAAAGCGCCACCCTGCGATGGCAAGGGGATCGGTGTATAGTGCAGGCGGTGAAAATGACGGCAAAACAGACGGTTCAAACCGTCCAGACGGTTCAACCAGCGGCCTCCCCAGTCCGCCTGATTGGCGGCCTCGCAGGTGCGCCATAAGCGTAGCCACAGCCAGCCGAGCAGCACGATCAGTGCGATGGCCCATGCCAGTTGGTAAGTTATTTGCATACATTTAACCGCATAGGACTAAGGGCCAAAGCCGATTCAGCCGGCCCACTAATATGTAAGTGACTGGATAATATAGCGATTTTTGATTCGTATAACAGCGATTTTTCAACCCCTTAATCCGGCTAGGGCCAAGACCATGAAACACAACACGAAACTTGAAGAGCAGCGGCATTATACTCGGGTCCCCTTCGACGGCCGTGCAAGGCTCTCGAATGCTGACACGAGATGGGAGGGGAGACTAGTTGATATCTCGCTGCGTGGCGTGCTGCTGGAGCGCCCGCCCGGCTGGGAGGGAAAGATGGGGGACCCTTATTTGCTGGAGCTGTTGCTCCATAATGAGGCCGTCATCAAGATGCAACTCAGTGTGGTCCATTTCGACAAACGGCGCATCGGTTTCCAT
>DATMXC010000144.1:0-8294 GCA_035561915.1 Gammaproteobacteria bacterium | reverse complement strand
GGCCCGGTGATTGAAGACGGCTTTTATTATGACTTCGCCTTCGAGCACCGCTTTACGCCGGAAGACCTGGCCGCCATCGAGGCCAAGATGCAGGAACTCGCGGCGCGTGATTTGCCGGTGTCGCGTTCGGTGATGTCGCGTGAGGAAGCGGTCACATTTTTCCGTGGTCTGGGCGAGGAATACAAGGCGCAGATCATTGAGGACATCCCCGCACACGAGCCGCTTTCACTTTACAAGCAGGGTGATTTCATAGATCTCTGCCGTGGCCCGCACGTGCCCAGCACCGGCAAGCTCAAGGCCTTCAAACTCACCAAGCTCGCGGGCGCGTACTGGCGCGGCGACTCCAAGAACGAGATGCTGCAACGCATCTACGGTACCGCCTGGCTCAACGAAAAAGACCTCAAGGCCTATCTGAATCGTTTGGAGCAGGCGGAGAAACGCGATCACCGTAAGCTCGCCAAACAGCTCGGCCTGTTTCATTTTCAGGAAGAAGCGCCGGGAATGGTGTTCTGGCACGAGAACGGCTGGCGCATCTATCAAGAAGTCACGCAGTACATGGCCGCGTTGTGGCGCGAACACGGCTATCAGGAGATCCGCACCCCGCAGGTGGTAGATCGCTCGCTGTGGGAGAAGTCCGGCCACTGGGAGAAGTTCAAGGAACACATGTTCATCACCGAGTCGGAGAAGCGCCTGTACGCGGTGAAACCGATGAACTGTCCGTGTCACATCCAGGTCTACAATCAGGGGCTCAAGAGCTACCGCGATTTGCCGCTACGCCTCGCGGAGTTCGGCTCCTGTCACCGTAACGAGCAGTCCGGCGCGCTGCACGGGCTGCTGCGCCTGCGCAGCTTCGTGCAAGACGACGCGCACATCTTTTGTACCGAGGCGCAGATGCAAGAGGAGGTATCGAACTTCATTGACCTGCTGCATCAGGTCTACGCCGACTTCGGTTTCAAGGACATTATCTACAAGCTCTCTACCCGCCCGGCGGATCGTATCGGCGCTGACGAGCTGTGGGACAAGGCCGAGCATGCTCTGGAGCAGGCCCTCAACGACAAACAACTCCCCTGGGATTTACAACCCGGTGAAGGCGCATTTTACGGCCCCAAGATCGAGTTCTCGCTGAAAGACAGCATCGGGCGTGTGTGGCAGTGCGGCACTATTCAAGTGGATTTCTCGATGCCGGGCCGCCTCGGCGCGCACTACATCGCCGAGGACGGCTCCAAGCAGGTACCGGTGATGTTGCACCGCGCCATCCTCGGATCGCTCGAGCGTTTCATCGGCATTCTCATCGAGGAATACGCCGGCGCCTTCCCGCTCTGGCTCGCGCCGGTGCAGGTGGTGGTCATGAATATTACGGACAGCCAGGCCGACTATGCCAAAAAATGTACTGAAACCTTGCAAAAACAGGGATTAAGGGTGACATCTGACTTGAGAAATGAGAAAATAGGCTTTAAAATCCGCGAGCACACATTACAACGTGTGCCCTACCTCCTGGTCGTAGGTGACCGGGAGACGGAAAATGCAACCGTGGCCGTGCGCACGCGAGGCGGTGAAGATCTGGGTCCGATGACGTTACAGGCCTTTGTGGATCACAGCCGCACAGAAATCGCGCGCCGTGGTAGTTCTATTTTAGAGCCTCAAGGAGACTAGACTTATCGTAGCTGACAGAGATACTCGTCTGAATGAAGCGATTACCGCCCCCCAGGTACGGGTGATCGGAAGCGAGGGTGAGCAATTAGGGGTCCTGCCTCTGGAAGAGGCACAGAAACTGGCCTTGGACGCTGAGCTTGATTTGGTTGAGATTGTACCGAACGCCGACCCGCCGGTCTGCCGTGTGATGAATTACGGCAAATATCTTTTTGAGCTGGGCAAGAAACAACAGCAGGCCAAGAAGAAGCAAAAACAGATTCAGATCAAGGAAGTCAAATTTCGCCCCACCACGGAAGAAGGCGATTACCAGGTCAAGCTGCGCAACCTGATACGTTTTCTCAACGAGGGCGATAAGGCCAAGGTCACGTTGCGTTACCGGGGTCGCGAGTTCGCTCACCAGGAACTGGGGGTCAAGCTGCTCAAACGGGTTGAGGCCGATCTGGCCGAGATTGGAGTGGTGGAGCAATTCCCGAAGATGGAGGGGCGGCAGATGGTGATGCTGATCGGCCCTAAAAAGTGAGAAGCGAAGTTAATCTGATCAAAGAATTTCTGGAGTCTAACTGTAATGCCAAAATTGAAGACTAATAGCGGTGCGGCCAAGCGTTTCAAGCGCACGGCCTCGGGCGGATTTAAACACGGCCAATCGCACCTTAACCACATTCTCACCAAGAAGAGCACCAAGCGCAAGCGTCACCTGCGCCATAATAATATGGTGGATAAATCAGACGTCCCCGGGCTGCGTCGTCTGCTGCCCTTTAGCTAAGAGGTGTTGTAATGTCTAGAGTAAAACGCGGCGTCACTGCTCACGCCAGACACAAAAAGCTTCTCGCACGAGCCAAGGGTTATTATGGCGCGCGCAAGAACGTCTATCGCGTCGCCAAGCAGGCAGTCATCAAGGCCGGCCAATACGCCTACATCGGACGCAAGCAGAGGAAGCGCCAGTTCCGCGCTCTGTGGATCGTGCGCATCAATGCAGCCGCGCGTGAGTGTGGTCTGTCATACAGCCTGCTTATGAATGGCCTGAAAAAAGCCGTCATCGAGATTGATCGCAAGGTGCTGGCCGACCTCGCCGTTTTCGACAAGCCGGCCTTTGCGGCGCTGGCGGAAAAGGCCAAGGCCCACACCCTGTCGAACTGATACGACGCTTTAGATCCAAGATCAGTCTAAAGAGATAGGGGAAAGGCCTTGGCCTTTCCCCTTTTCATTTGTAAGGGGAGATCTTAGTGCAAGATCTAAAAAACATCGAAACCCTGGCCCAGAGCGAGATCGCTCAGGCGCAAGACTCGGCCGCGCTCGAGCAACTGCGCGTCAAGTATCTGGGCAAGAAAGGTGTGCTCACCGAATACCTCAAAAGCGTCGGCGGCCTCGCGCCGGAGCTACGTCCCCAGGCCGGCCAGGCCGTCAACCAGATCAAGGAGACGGTAAATCAGGCCCTGGTCGCGCGCCTCACCGTACTGGAAGACGCGGAGCTCGAGGCAAGGCTGGGCTCCGAGACACTGGACGTGACACTTCCCGGCAGGGGCCAAGTAACGGGCGGGCTGCATCCCGTCACACGCACACTGCAACGCATCGAGGCGCTATTCACCCAGCTTGGTTTTGAAACCGCCGAAGGCCCCGAGATCGAAGACGATTATCACAATTTCGAGGCCCTCAATATCCCCGCGCATCATCCGGCGCGCGCTATGCACGACACCTTTTATTTTAACGCCCATACCCTCCTCCGCACCCACACCTCACCGGTGCAAGTGCATGTCATGGAGCATCGCAGCCCGCCGCTGCGCATCATTGCGCCGGGGCGCGTCTATCGCCGCGATTCCGATCTCACTCATACCCCGATGTTCCACCAGGTAGAGGGCTTTATGGTGGATGAACAGATCAGCTTCGCCGATCTGAAAGGGCTGCTGGACACCTTCCTGCGCAACTTTTTTGAACAAGACCTGAAGACCCGTTTCAGACCCTCCTATTTCCCCTTTACCGAGCCCTCAGCCGAGGTGGATATCGCCTGTGTCATGTGCGGCAGCGCAGGCTGCCGGGTGTGCAAACAGACCGGCTGGCTTGAAGTGCTGGGCTGCGGCATGGTGCACCCGAATGTCTTCAGCCACGTCGGGATTGATAACGAACGCTACACCGGTTTCGCTTTCGGTATGGGCGTCGAGCGGTTGGCGATGTTGCGTTATGGTGTTAATGACCTCAGGCTTTTTTTCGAGAACGACTTGCGTTTTTTACAGCAATTTAGATAAACAACACTCACGCAAAGCCGCCAAGACGCTAAGAAAAATTCATGCTTCCCTTACTGGTTTCTTTTGATTCCTATTTTTGGACCCTTTTGCGCCTTAGCGTGACCTGGGTTGAATTATGAAATTGAGCGAACAATGGCTGCGTGAGTGGGTAAACCCTCCCCTCTCTACCACGGAACTGGCCGACATGCTGACCATGGCCGGGCTGGAGGTCGAGTCCACCCAGCCTGTGGCGCAGTCTTTTGCGGGTGTAGTGGTTGGCGAAATCACAGAGATCAAACCGCATCCCGACGCTGACTCTCTGCGCCTCTGCCAAGTACAAATCGGCGATGTCACACCGCTGAGTATCGTATGTGGTGCGTCCAATGTGCGTGTCGGCATGCGTGTCCCTACCGCGATGATCGGCGCCGAGTTACCGGGCGGCAAGACGATAAAAGACACGACGATCCGAGGGGTAAAATCCGACGGCATGCTCTGTTCAGCGAGCGAACTGGGCCTGGCGGAGAGTTCGGAGGGATTATTAGAACTTCCCGCGGATACCCGGCTGGGCGAGGACGTCTATCTTTACCTGAAACTCGATGACAGCGCGCTGGAGCTAGGCATCACTCCGAATCGTGGCGATTGTCTCAGCATCGCGGGCGTCGCGCGCGAAGTGGCGGCCTTAAGCCGCTGCTCGCTGCAGGAGCCCGTCATCAAGCCCGTGAAAGCAACACTCGACGAGCAGCGCGAGATCAACCTCGAAGCACCTGAAGATTGTCCCCGTTACGCCGGCCGTGTCATCCGCCGGATCAAACCACACGTGCCGAGCCCGCTGTGGCTGCAAGAGCGCCTGCGCCGCAGTGGGGTGCGCAGCATCAGCCCGATCGTGGATGTGACCAACTATGTCATGCTGGAGCTTGGCCAGCCCATGCACGCCTTCGACCTCGCCAAGCTGGACGGCGGCGTCTGTGTCCGGCGCGCGCGTACCGGTGAGACCCTTACCCTGCTCGACGGCCAGCAAGTCACTCTGGATGGGCAAACCCTGGTCATCGCCGATCAGCGACGGGTGCTGGCGATGGCAGGCATTATGGGCGGGCTGGACAGCGCCATCGGCGATCAAACACAGGACCTGTTTCTGGAAAGCGCGTGGTTTGCACCGCACACCATCTCCAGCCGTGCCCGCGCGATGGGGTTGCACACCGAATCCTCGCACCGGTTCGAGCGTGGAGTGGACCCGCAGCTTCAGACTCGAGCCGTGGAGCGCGCCACCCAACTGCTGCTGGAGATCGTGGGCGGCGAGCCAGGTCCCGTTCTTGAAGTGTGTCGGGAGAACCATCTCCCCAAGCTTGGTCATATTCACCTGCGCGCTGAGCGTATCCGGCGCGTGCTCGGCCTCACGCCCGGCCCTGATGAAGTAGCCGACATACTCAACCGGCTGACGATGACTGTCACTGCGCTTCCCGACGGCTGGCAGGTAACACCGCCTAGCTACCGTTTCGATATCGTCATTGAGGCCGATCTGATTGAGGAGGTTGCAAGGTTGTACGGCTACAACCGGTTACCCTTCAGCATGCCGCAAGCGAGACTGGCGCTGGTCCCGCAGCCTGAAGCGGGGGTCACCCCCAACCGGATGCGCCAACTTCTGGTGGATCGGGGTTACCAGGAAGTTGTAACGTACAGCTTTGTAGACCCCACCCTGCAACAGCTCGTAGATCCCGATCAATCGCCCATTGCCCTGGCCAACCCACTTTCGAGTGAGATGTCCGTGATGCGTACGAGCCTCTGGACGGGGCTGATTCAGACCCTGCTTTACAACCAAAACCGCCAGCAAAGGCGGCTACGTATCTTCGAGTTAGGTCTTAACTTTTTAACAAAAGATGTTAATATTAAACAAGATATTTTCATTGGCGGGCTGGTCGCCGGAGAGCCTTACCCGGAACAATGGGGTCTTCCCACGCGGCCTTCAGACTTCTACGATATCAAGGCCGACGTGGAGGCGCTGTTGCGGTTGGGCGGCGCAGACGACGATTTTCGCTTCATCCCGGCGAAACATCCTGCCCTGCATCCGGGGCAGGCCGCCCATATCCTTATAAAGCGAAAGCGGGGCGAAGAGAGTGTAGGCTGGGTTGGGGCGCTCCACCCAGGCTTAATACATAAGCTGAACCTAGATGGCAAAGTTTATGTGTTTGAGCTGGCCTTGGAGTTGATAAAGCAAAGAAATGTTCCTAAATTCAGCGAATTGTCGAAATATCCTGCGATCCGGCGTGATCTTGCAATTGTCGTTGACGAGGCGGTATCCGCCGAGCAGGTGTGTGCTTGCGTAAAAAATGCCGTGCCGGACTATGCCCAGCAGGTGCAGTTGTTTGACGTGTACCGCGGGAAAGGCATTGATTCAGGAAGAAAAAGTCTTGCTTTGGGCTTGACCTTACAAGCGCCTTCGCGCACTCTTACGGATCAGGAAGTGGATGAAATCATGAAAAATATTCTAGCCAGCCTTAATAATAAACTTGGCGGCACCTTGAGAAGCTAAAAACATGGCCCTGACTAAAGCTGACATGGTGGAAAAACTGTTTGAAGAACTTGGCCTTAACAAAAGGGAGGCCAAGGACATCGTCGAGATGTTCTTTGAGGAGATACGAGTAGCGCTAGAAAAAGGGGAGCATGTCAAGCTTTCCGGTTTTGGCAATTTCGCCCTGCGCAACAAGAGCACACGGCCAGGCCGCAACCCCAAGACGGGCGAAGAGATCCCTATCACGGCCCGGCGCGTTGTGACATTTCGTTCCGGACAAAAACTAAAAGCGAGGATAGAAGCCTATGCTGGAAGCCAGCCAGAACAATGAGTTACCCCCCATTCCCGCCAAGCGTTACTTCACCATCGGTGAGGTAAGCGATCTCTGTGTCGTAAAACCCCACGTTTTGCGTTACTGGGAACAGGAATTCCCGCAACTCAAGCCCGTCAAACGGCGCGGCAACCGGCGTTACTATCAGCGCCACGATGTCATCATGATCCGGCAGATCCGCACCCTGCTCTATAACGAAGGCTTTACCATCGGCGGTGCCCGCCAGCGGCTGACTGGCAACGAGCTCAGGGAAAAAGAGGAGCCTGACACGGGTACTCACGAGCTGGTCCGTCAGCTACGCCGCGAACTCGAAGACCTGCTCGCCCAGCTAAAGCGCTGATAAGATGTCACTCGTAGGCAATCAGTAAGGCCACACTTCCCACCACTTTCTCACAACAGTCTGCGTAAGGAACACTCTACGGCCAGGTGTCGTGTCGCGCATCAATGAACCTGGCTATGGCAGCATAACCCGCCACCACCACGCATGAGAAAACCATGCGTCACAACCTCTCCACCCGCCAAGTCCCGCTCCTGATACAAGTGCATTGTTAACGATTTTTTATAATTTCGTGATCACCCCGAGAACTATTCGGCCCACAATGGCATTCAAGGGGTAGGAAGACTACGGAGGAACCATCAATGAACAAACGGAAATTTCTTACAGCGATCATTGCTTTTGTGAGCGTACCATTGGTCAGCAAGAAACTCTTAGGAGCCAGCATGGAGAAACCAACCACGATTGAAAAGATTCACAAAACCGAGGCGGAGTGGAAGCAGTTACTGACACCGGCTCAGTTCAACATATTGCGCGAAGAAGGCACCGAGCGCCCCACTACGAGCCCCTTAAACGGCGAAAAAAGGCAAGGCACCTATGCATGTGCCGGTTGCGACCTCCCCTTGTTCACCTCTGACATGAAGTACGACAGTGGCACAGGCTGGCCGAGCTTTACCACAACCATCCAGGGACATGTCGAGACCAGGACAGACTTCAAACTGATCTATCCTCGGACCGAATATCACTGTGCCCGCTGCGGTGGACACCAGGGACACGTATTCAACGATGGTCCGCCGCCTACCGGAAAACGCTACTGTAACAACGGCCTGGCATTGAAGTTTATCCCGGTATAGCCGGTTATCACACAAGGTGACGTTATGAAACTATATCCATTGTTGTTTTCCGTATTGACCGGCTTGCTATTCATAAGCCCGGTCCATGCCGAGCAGCCTGTCTCAAACCAGACCGGGGGCTCCGATCAATATCAGAAGGCTACGTTTGCCGGAGGTTGTTTTTGGTGCATGGAACCCCCGTTCGACAAACTCGATGGTGTTATCTCTACCACTTCTGGTTATACCGGTGGGCACCAGAAAAATCCCACCTATCAGGAAGTCTCCGCCGGTGGGACCGGTCATACGGAGTCGGTCCAAGTTGTTTATGACCCTAAACGTGTCAGCTATGAAGAATTGCTCAAGGTATTCTGGCGCAATATTGATCCAACAGTCCGTGACGCCCAGTTCTGTGACCACGGTCAGCAATACCGTACCGCCATTTTTTATCATGCTGACAAGCAGCGAGAACTCGCAGAAC
>DATMXC010000143.1:0-2566 GCA_035561915.1 Gammaproteobacteria bacterium | reverse complement strand
CCACGGTGGGAGGCATCCGCTCCACCCAGGGGATGGAAACTGCCGATGAAGAATGTGTCGGCCCGTCTGATCCAGTTTTGTTGCGCTGTACTCAGTACCTTACTGCGCTGTACCGTCGCTGTCAGTGACGCCAGTGACGCGGTTTCTGTAACCTCCCACTCACGCGCCTGTATATATTTCGGACAATTGGAATACACCTGCTCTGCATAAACAATGACATGGTTATCACACAGCTCCCCCTTGCCGTTTACCCGCATCCGCTTGCGTGTGGCGAACTCCATCACCAGCATACCGGCGCTCGGATTGGCTTGCAGATTCTCGCGCAGGGGATCGTGGCTGAGCGGCATGCCATCTATCGCCACGGTTTGCTCATCTGTGGTGCGTATAAAACCCGGCTTGCCGGTGAGAATGGAAACCCATACCCGCCCCCGCACATCCACACTGCTCAGCACCGCAAAGGGCTGGCGGCGCAGAAATTCCTGCGCCGCCAGCGGCATTGCCGCGCCTATAATTTTTCCGACGCGGTCGGCTTGATATTGCACTCCCGCGCGGGCCTGCACCTCTAGTTCACCTGGGTGGTACATTCAGGCTCTAGAAAAAACCGCAAGATGGAGCGCCGGGGCTTGGGGCCTGGCAGCCTTGCGCACCGCTCGGCGCATAAATCTCCAGGCGTATGCCGTCAGGGTCTTCAAAAAAGATACCGCCCGATTGCGCGCCTTCACTGTGTGGCACAACGCCATCATAGAGAAATGGCACTTTGAGCGCCTTTAGCTTGTTTTCAAACACCTTTACCGCATCCATATCCGGCGCTTGAAATGACAGGTGATGTAATCCAGGCCGCTGCTTTTCAAAGCTGCCCTTGCTTTGCTGCCAGAGCGTGATGGGCAGTTTGTCGCCATTACTCAGGAACGCCCACTCGCGCCCGGTTTGCAGTGATTCCTTCAGCAATTGAAAGCCGAACACCTCCTGATAAAATTTCTTGGAGCGCTGGATGTCGCTGACGTTGAGGCCTACATGGCCGGTTTCTAGGGTATGATAAGCATGCATGCTGTTCTCCTTTTTTGGTTTGCCCAGATTAAATGATATAACCTCTTAAATCTAGTTTAGATAGTTAAACATAGGATAGTATAACCTGTCAATTGATATTTTGATGGTTAGTACGACTCGCGCCATGACACCCAGACAAGACTTTGTTTTTATTGCAGAAAACCTGGCTCTCGACCTGGTCAATACGCAACGCATGCGTGACGGCGAGCAAGTGGATGATCTCGAAGACTACCATGCACTGGTAAACTGGTTGGTTCAAGCGGACATAGTAGGCGCCGCACAGGCCAAAGCGGCGTTAAAGAAATGGGGTGGCAGCCCCCAAGGCAGGCGCGCCTATGAGCAGGCGTGCGCGCTACGCGGCGCCTTGCGTGCGATGGCGGAACATATCGTAGCGGACAAACCCACCCCACAGTCCAGTCTCGACGCGATTAACGAAGTGCTGCGTCATGGCATTACTTACAATCAAGTGTCACGTGCACGCGGTAAATTTGAAAAGCATCCGCACACCACCCACGAAGAAGCCATGCAGCTCATCGTACCCATCGCAGACGCGGCGGCGGATTTACTGTGTCACGGTGATTTGTCACTGGTCAAAAAATGCAGCAACCCGCGCTGCATACTCTTCTTCTACGACACCACCAAGAACCACGCCCGGCGCTGGTGCAGTATGGCAGGGTGCGGCAACCGCATGAAGGCGGCCGCGCATTACCGCCGTTATCATCATCCAGGTTGAGCATCGCGGCACACCCACAGCTACCCTGCCGTGCGCACCTTAAGCGGCCTCCCACACAACATTGATATAACGGGCAGCAAGGCAAGAGCAGCGCCTGCAATGCTCAAGCCCATGAGTCCAATAGTGTTGGCCGCCGCGCCAGCAAGCAAGGTAATCGCTGCTCCGCTCGCGCCCGCCAGCAGATCGCTGAACCCGATGATGCTGCCGCGTTCTGCTGCGCTGGTGAGTGCGGTAAGTTCAGCCGTAGCGGCGACGAAGGCGATGTTCCAACCGAGGCCGATGCCGAACAGCGCCAAGGCATTGAGCGCGACACTGTGCACGGCCATCAGCGCCAGCACTGAAACAGCGAGCACCACCAGGCCCAACTGCATCGCCCGTAGCCGCCCGATGTGTCCGATGAGTTTTCCTACCAGCAATACCAGCGCGAACATGCCCATGAAGTGCGCGCTCAGCACCGGAAATACGGATTGCTGGGTGTGGCCATGACCCGTCATGAGATAGCCGATCATCGCCATCATGCCTACCATCACCGAGTAACTCGTCACGGCGACGATGATCGCTGTACGCACACCGGGGCGGCGCAGAATTTCTTTCAACGGCGCGGCGGCAACGGGTGGGCCGGATGACGTCTGCGCCGCCATCAATTCGGCAATACGGCGCGGATCGGGGCGCACGCACAGCACCAATACCAGCCCTGCCAACATGAAGCCTGCCGCTCCATACCATGGAGCGGCAAGCAACTGTGTTGCATTTCCTTGCAGCATGGGCACGAACACCAAAGGCCCC
>DATMXC010000142.1:0-2508 GCA_035561915.1 Gammaproteobacteria bacterium | reverse complement strand
CAAGGTACGGTGCATGCGTTCATGCCGGCCGTTCTGCTGCGGCTTACCGGGTTCAATCAACTCTGGAAGTACACCCAGCCGCACCCACCAAGCCGACAGGCTCGATAGCCGCGCCAAGGTGGTCGTGGCAAAGGGCACGCCATTGTCAGTACGGATGCGCTGAGGCAGCCCATATTCCTTGAATAAACGAGTAAACACCGGCTTCACCCCTGCCACGGCGGTGGAATGCAAGCCTTGGCAGCAGAGCAAGTAGCGGCTGTACCCATCGGTGACGGTAAGTGGATAACAGTACACCCCGTCTCCAGTCTTGAACTGCCCCTTGAAGTCTGCGCACCAGACATCGTTTGGCGCTAGAATTTGGGTAGACGGTTTGCCAGGGTGCCCAATATGCCGACGCCGAGGTTTCTTGGGTACCAGCCCGTTACGGCTCAGTATGTCGCATACAGTGGAGCGACCGGGAAGTACCCAGCGCGGGTAACGTTTGTGCAGCAAGGTCAGGAGCTTCTTTGCACCCCATGATGGGTGTCGGTGACGGGCTTCGATAATGGCCTCGACAATCTCGGGGGCAGTCTCGTTGGGGGAGCGTAGCGGTTTGCGCGAGCCCTCCTCAAGCCCCGCAGGGCCACAGCGGATGTACCGGTCAATCCATTTGTAACCGGTCTTACGGCTCACGCCATACAGCTCGCAAAGCTCCGTAACGCTGAGCAAATCGCGTAGATAGTCAGCGATAAATTGGGTTCTCTGGTCCATAGGTGAAATTTGACTCCACGGCATAGGGCACCTCCTTCGGTGCCCATAAGTGTGATACAACTGTCACCTATGTCCCTGGACTAAACTGTTACCTATGTATCTGGACCGTACCATGACGGCTAACTCTGCGTTCGAGCGGACGCGCATGAAGCCGCGCGCCTCTCAACTAATGACATGGACTCCCCCTACTCAAACGGCATCTGATGTGCCAGATTGGGAATGCGAATTTCCAATCACTGAGAGGAGGAGTCGACATGAAGCTTACCCGAATTGGGCTGGATACAGCAAAGCAGGTGTTCCAGGTGCATGGTGTGGATGATCACGGCAAGGCGGTACTGAAGAAACAACTGGCTCGCGGTCGGGTGCTGGAATTCTTCTCGAATCTGCCGCCGTGCCTGGTTGGCATTGAAGCCTGCGCCGGCACACACTACTGGGCGCGGGAACTGAGCAAGCTCGGTCACACGGCACGACTGATGGCCGGCCAGTTCGTCGCCCCTTATCGCAAGAGCGGCAAGAACGACGCCAACGATGCCGAAGCGATCTGCGAAGCGGTGGGGCGTCCCACCATGCGCTTTGTGTCGGTGAAGAGCGTTGAGCAACAGGCGATTCTCGCCGTACACCGCGCCCGTTCGTTGCTGGTGGAAGAGCGCACGGCGCTCGTGAATCAGACCCGGGGGCTACTGGGCGAATTCGGTATCACCGTCGCGCAAGGCATTGATCGACTCAGACGTGCTCTGCCAGAGATTCTGGAAGACGGCGAGAATGGGTTACCGGGGCTGGCGCGCGAGACCTTTGCGGATCTGTTGGAACAACTGCGTGCCCTTGATGTGCGCGTTGTCCATTACGACCGACGCATTGAAACGCTGGCTCGGGAAATGGAATCGGCCAGGCGGCTGATGGCGATCGCAGGCATTGGCCCCCTCACCGCCACGGCATTGGTCGCTACCGTCGGCGATGCGAAAGTGTTTAGCCATGGCAGGCAGTTTGCGGCGTGGCTGGGGTTGACGCCGCGGCAACACTCCAGCGGCGGCAAGAGTAAGCTGGGCCGGATCAGCAAACGCGGTGATGTCTATCTACGCACGCTGCTGATCCACGGTGCACGCTCGGTATTGCGGCTGACAGCGAAGAAGACCGATCTCAAGAGCCGGTGGGCGGAAGGCCTGAAACAAAGAAGCGGCAACAACATTGCCGCGACGGCCCTCGCGGCCAAACATGCCCGCATCATTTGGGCGATGCTGGCCAGAGAAACAGAGTATCGACTGGCCGCGTAAGCCGCCGGATTTTTTTACAAACAGTTTACGGAGGATACCCCGCCGCTGATTGCGTGGATGGATGGAGTGATGGAACGAGGCTGAACCTCGCGCGGGCCAAACCTGATAACGTGAATGGCCGCCACACAGGCCGCTCTACTAATGAGGCACCCGTGCGCGAATGTCATCAGGGCCAGAGCAGACAAGCTCAACAACAGGCCGGATATATTACTGCAGTCAGAATCTCGAACCAAAAACCAGACATCCTTGCAAAACGGGGGAGTCCATATATGTACGTTAGGCCCCTTAGGAGTTGGCATGGACATCGACAAGCAGCGAGAGCGCTTGGCTCAAATACAAAGAAAAGTGCGCCATAGCCGCATCGCCTTTGCGTTTCTCTTCTTAGGCTTCATCCTTGCCAAATTAGCCAAAGTCCCCGATGGCGTACTCTTTGTTGGGCTTGGTATCGGCATCATCGTTGTGGGTGCGTACTGGGTTCGTGCGTATC
>DATMXC010000141.1:0-5067 GCA_035561915.1 Gammaproteobacteria bacterium | reverse complement strand
GCGTCAATAAATGCTTCGGTTGATGAAGTCTTGCTGCCGTGATGCGGGGCGACCAGTACGTCGGCACGCAGACCGTCGCCCCAGGTTTCCAACAATGACCGTTCCGCATCGGCCTCGATGTCGGCGGGGAGGAGCAGCGTGCCGTGACGGCTGGTGACGAGCAGCACACACCCGGCATCGTTGCCGCGAAAACTCGTTTCCTCCGGCGGGTTGAGGACGGTGAAATCCACGTCATCCCAACGCCAGGTTTGTCCGGCGTGACACTGTTCGGCATCGGGCAGGCGTTCCGGGACGCCGCTCAGGATGTGTTTCGCCGGAAACGCGGCAAGTAGCGACTGCGCGCCCCCGATGTGATCGTTATCGCCGTGGCTCACCAGCAGGACATCGAGATCGTCCACGCCGGTCGCGCGCAGATAGGGAACGAGCGCCGCGCGGCCGGCGTCGAAACGGGCGCTGAAGCGGGCGCCGGTATCAAATATCAATGCGTGCTGATGGGTGCGCACGACGGCGGCGAGACCTTGGCCCACGTCGAGCAGTGTAAGCCAGACCTCACCCGCTGAGGGCCCGGGTGGGCGTAGCAGAAACAGCGGCAGCAGACCGACCATCCCCACCCAACGCGCGGGCCAGCCGCGCGGCATCAACAACCACACGATGCCGATCAGGCCGACGGGTAAGGCCCAAGACACTGGCGCGTGCTGCACCCACAGGCTGTACTCCAGTCCAGAGAGATACTCCAATGCCTTCCACAATAGCCCCATCACCCAGGCGGCGAACTGAAACAATAACGATGAAATAATCTGCGGCAACAGCACGACGCATAGCGCGCCCAACAGTGTGACCGGGATGACCAGCGATTCGATCACGGGGATGGCCAGCATGTTGGCGAACGGTCCGGACAAAGAGGTCTGCTGAAACAGTAGCAGCAACAAGGGCAGGAGGCCGACGGCGACCACCCATTGCAGGCGTCCCCACTGTTTCCATTTCGCCTCGCGCACGCGGCCTTGTACCGAGAACAGAATGACCGCGACCGAGGCGAATGACAGCCAAAAGCCGGTGGACATCACGGCGAGCGGATCGTAGAGCAGCACGAGCAGCAAGGCGGTGGCCAGCAGTTGCGGCGGCCGCACGGCGCGATTGAGCAGTATCGCGCCGAGCACCACCGCCAGCATAATTATCGCGCGCTGGGTGGGAATGGCGAAGCCCGCCAGCGCGGAATAGAAGACCGCCGCCGCCAGCGCGACCACCGCGGCGGCCTTCTGCGCCGGCAGACGCAGCACGGGGTAGCCGGGGATTGCCCACAGCCAGCGCACCAGGAAATACACAATCCCCGCGACGAGGCCGATGTTCATGCCGGAGATGGCGATCAGATGCGTAGTGCCGGTGCGCCGCAACACCTCCCACTGCGCATCGCTGATGCCGCCCTGGTCGCCGTTGGCGAAGGCGGTGATGAGTCCGGCCATCGGGCTTTGCGCCAGCGCGGCGTGGATGCGCTCGCCCAGCCATTGCCGGAAGCGTCCGAGCGGATAGGAATAAAGATTCGATGCGATCAACCTGGGCGCTTGCTCCGCGCGGACATAACCGGTGGCGCGGATGCGTTCGCTGAACAGGTGACCCTCATAGTCGAACCCGCCGGGATTTTGAAAGCCGTGCGGGCGTTTGAGGCGCACCAAGAATCCCCATTCATCGCCGATGCGGGGGTGCAGTTCGTAGTCGTTGATATTGAGCCGGATTCTCCGAGGAATTTTTACCGGCTCATCACCGAGCTTGGTGCGCGCTACGTCGAACTCAGTGCTGAAGCCGCGTTCCAAGTCTTTGGGAAGATCGGCGATCGTGCCTTCCACCCAGAGATCCGTGCCCTCCAATTCTTGCGGGAGACTGTCTTGTAAGATGAGGCCCGCTTGCAGGGTGACCCACACAACCCCGGCCACGAAGATCGAGGATATTACAAACACGCGCCGCCATGCCGCCAGCGCCGTCAACGGGACGATCAGCACCGCCCACCACAGCGAGGGCAGGCTGGGAAGCTGCTGTACCAGCATGATGCCCGCCAGAAAGGCGAGGGCGTGGAGTACGATGGCGGTTCTCCCTAAGTAGCGCTTTAGCCCACAGCACTATAAACTTAGCGCATGGCAAGAAAACTTATTCGGCGCTTTGTGCCCGACACAGACCAGATCCGTAGCCATAAAAATTTGCAATTTTTAGGGAAATGGCTGCATAACCCCAGATTGTGGCATCTCAACCGCCGTTCCGTGGCCGGTGGCGCGGCGGTCGGCCTGTTCATGGCCTTCGTACCCATGCCCTTGCAGATGCTCCCGGCCGCGATATTCTCGGTCATCTTCAAGTTTAATATGCCGATTGCCGTGGCGCTGGTATGGATTACCAACCCCTTTACCATCGCTCCTATCAGCTATTTCGCCTATAAACTGGGAAGCCTGCTGCTGGGTCTGCCTGTGCACGACATCGCCTTCGAGCCGACCTGGGAGTGGCTGGTGACCGAATTTGCGTGGATCTGGCAACCCTTTTTGCTGGGATCGTTCGTCGTCTCGACCGTATCGGCGGTAACAGGTTATTTTTTGATGCACGCACTGTGGCGCATGCATGTCATCCGCGATTGGAAGCGGCGCAAGCTGCGCCGGGCGTCAACTTCCAGCTAAACCATCGAGATATTTCTCGGCGTCGAGCGCCGCCATGCAGCCCGAGCCCGCCGAGGTGATGGCCTGACGATAAACGTGATCCGTCACATCACCGGCCGCGAACACGCCGTGGATGCTGGTTGCGGTGGCGTTACCTTCAGTGCCGCTCCTGACCTTGATATAGCCGTAGTTCATCTCCAGTTGTTCCTCGAACAGTCCCGTATTCGGCTTGTGGCCGATGGCGATAAAAACCCCCTCGGCCTCGTGAGTGTGCAGGCTGTTGTCCTTGATATTCTTGACGCGCATGCCGGTCACGCCGCTGTCGTTGCCCAGCACCTCATCCAGCGTGCTGTTCCAGATGATGCTGACGTTGCCGCCCTCGGTTTTTTTGAGCAACTGGCCGATCAGAATCTTCTCCGCCTTGAACTTGTCGCGCCGGTGCACCACGGTGACGTGGGAGGCGATGTTGGAAAGATAGAGCGCCTCTTCCACGGCGGTGTTTCCGCCGCCGATCACCGCGACCTTCTTGCCCTTGTAGAAAAAGCCGTCGCAGGTGGCGCAACCCGACACGCCGCGGCCTTTGTAGGTCTCTTCCGATGGCAGGCCCAGATACATCGCCGATGCGCCGGTGGCGATGATGAGCGCATCGCAGGTGTAGACGCCGTTGTCGCCGGTGAGCCGGAACGGGCGTTGTTGCAGTTCGGCCTTATTGATGTGATCGAAGATGATCTCGGTGTGAAAGCGTTCCGCATGCTCACGCATGCGCTCCATCAGCGCCGGGCCTTGCAGGCCGTGCACGTCGCCCGGCCAGTTGTCCACGTCGGTGGTGGTCATGAGCTGGCCACCCTGTTCGAGGCCGGTGACCAGCACCGGGTTGAGATTGGCGCGCGCGGCGTAGACGGCCGCGGTGTAGCCGGCTGGGCCGGAGCCGAGAATCAGCAAACGGCAATGTTTGGGGGTGTTCATGCGTCAGATTTCCAGATGTGGGACTACGCATGATAAACGCGAACGATGGGAGTTTCTAGTTTTGACACCCTCCGGCGATGGCATACATACGTGGCCGGATACCCGGGGGGGTAGCAGAATTGCGCGGTTCCGGGGGATTTATCGTAATCTCGGTGAAGAAACTTGGACTGGGACGCAGGGCAAGCTGGTAGATATAGTCTTCCAGCCCAGCCAGGGCGTCGCGCATGCGAACCTCATCGCTCCGGCTGCCGGTAACGCGGTGAATTTCGGTTTTAATACGATCAGTGTTCATGGCTATCTATCCAATATAGATAACGGCAGGCGCTAAACAAACTTGAGTTTGCCGGCCGAATGAATTCGGCCCTTTTACCGCTATCTTCCCAGGGCGGGTCTCCCGGCATACACTAGTGCCGTGCGAATGAATTCGCACCTACGCCCAGGAGCTTCGCCATGCAGATCTTTCGCACCCGGATGACCACCCATGAGGACGTTTGCGAGAGCGGCTTGAAACGCGCCTTGAGCGCCTTCGATCTTACCTTCCTCGGCATCGGCGCCATTATCGGCACCGGTATCTTCGTGCTCACCGGCATCGCTGCGGCCACTATGTCAGGGCCTGCGGTCGTCCTGTCGTTCGTGGCGTCGGGTATCGCCTGCGCCTTTGCGGCGCTGGCTTATGCGGAACTGGCCGCGAGCTTGGGGGGGTGCGGCAGCGCCTATGGCTACAGCTACGCCGCGCTGGGGGAATTGGTCGCCTGGCTGGTGGGTTGGATGTTGATCCTCGAATATGGCGTGGCGACCGCGGCCGTGGCCAACGGCTGGTCGGGCTATTTTAATAACGCCTTGACCGCCGTCGGCCTACCGTTGCCATATGCGTTGACGCACGCCCCCAGTCAAGGCGGAATCATCAACCTGCCGGCGGCGGGGATCGTCGTCGCGCTTTCGATATTGCTCATCATTGGTGTCAAGCAAAGTTCGCAGTTCAACACCGTGTTGGTGTTCGTTAAATTGCTGACCATCACTGTGTTTATCGGCGTTGCGGTATTTCACGTCAACCCCGCTTTATGGGACCCGTTCATGCCCTTCGGTTGGTTCAACGCAGGCACCGAAGGTAAACCCGTGGGGGTGTTGGCGGGCGCGGCCATTGTGTTCTTCGCTTACATCGGTTTCGACGCCGTCACCACCGCGGCCGAGGAGGCGAGAAATCCACAGCGCGACGTGCCCATCGGGATCCTCGCCTCGCTCGCCGTTTGCACCGTGATATACGTCGTGGTGTCAGGCCTGTTGACCGGTATCGTTTCCTATAAAGATCTCAACGTCTCCTCGCCGGTGGCGCACGCCATGCAGTTGTTAGGGATCAATTGGGCCTCGGCGCTGATTGCGACCGGCGTCATCACCGGTCTCACCACCGTCATGCTGGTGTTGTACTACGGACTCACGCGCATCTTCTTCGCCATGTCGCGCGATGGCC
>DATMXC010000140.1:0-7349 GCA_035561915.1 Gammaproteobacteria bacterium | reverse complement strand
GTGTTGGGGAAGTCCAGGGCGATGCGCGCCGGATTATCTATGGTGAAGCTGATCGGCTGCTCCGGTGGGCCTGACAGGGTGAGCTTGATCTCAACGCGGTCGCCGGGGAGCGATGTGTAACTGATGTCCTGCAGCGTGTTGGCGCTGGGGGCGGTTTCCTCCGCAAGCACCCAGGCGCTCGGCAGCCACAGGCTGATCAGTAGAGACACATAGTAGAGCACCCGGCGTGCCGGGCGGCTGTTTTCTGTAGCAGAATTATTCATATTCATTTCTTTTGCTCCCCTGCCGATTCCTCGCTTAAGGCCAAAGAGGCTTGCCGTTCTATCCAGCCCCCCTGCCCGTCTTCTATGATTTCAGTCAACTCGATGAGTTCGTCCGAGATGTGTGTGATCTTGCCGTTGTTCTGTCCCAGATAATTGCCGGGCTGGACGCGATAGATGGCCCCATCAGGCGCTTTCACGATGGACCATTTACCGCCGCTGCGCTCCAGCGAGCCTACCAAACGGAGGGCGTCGAGGGGGAATTCTTCCAGCGCCTCCTTGGGACGGCTGGCGTCCGGTTTGAGCCCGTCGCCCGCAGTCTGCGTCTGCGATTCGTCAGGGACCACCGGCGACGTAAAGGGGTCGCGCAGATTGGTAACGGTGTAGGCGAAGGTCTCGTAAGGCTTGATGATCGGCATCGGCTCGATGGGGCCCTTGGGGCGCGCCTTCACCTGCTCGATATAGCTTTGCAGATCTTCGGTATTGTTACCGCAGCCCGTCAACAGCCCGCCGAGCAACGCGACACCCAAGGCGATGCGGCAATTCACGGGTTGGCCCCCTTGTTTTTATCTGCGTCGGTCGGGACGGAGCCCTCTTCGAGGTAGCGATAGGTCTTGGTGACGATCTCCATGACCAGCTTGTCGTTCTTGTCCTGATTTTGCTGGGCGCCTGGGGGATGTATGGAAATATCGTGCATCGTGACGATGCGCGGCAGCGCCGCCACACCGCTCACAAAGGCGCCAAATTGATGGTAATTGCCGGTGACGCGGATGTTGATCGGCAGCTCGGCGTAAAAATCCTTGGGCGACTCTTCCTTGGGGCTGAACAGCTCGAACTCCAGCCCGCTGGCCAGGCCGGTCTGGGAGATGTCCACCAGCAGGTCCGCGACCTCCGCCTTGCTCGGCAGTTGCCGCAGCATCAGGCCAAAGGAGGCGTTCATCTCATCCAACTGCTGCTTGTAGGCGTCCAGATTGACGGCCTTGGCCTGCTTGGTTTCGAAGGACTGTTTAAGCTCTTGTTCCTTGAACCTGGCCTGTTCCAGCGCCTCCTGCTGGCCTTTTGTATCGAACCAGTAGCCCGCCCCCAGAATCACCAGACAGATCACACCGATGGCGACACCCTTGGCAGCCGGCGGCCAACCGCCGATATTGTGGAAATCCAGATCATTGAAATCGGAAAGATTCATGGCTTGGCCGCCTGATCCGCTTTGGCGGACTCTTTGGATTGATTTTCCTGGGATAGATTTTCCTGGCCCGGCTGGGTTTGCGTCACTCTCAGCTTGTAGCTCGTGGTGCGTATCTTGTCCTTCTCGTTGGTCTCGATCACATCCAGGACCGGGTTCTCCAGCCACGGTGAATCATCGAGATTTTTCATAAGGGCCGATACCCGCGCGTTGGACTGGGCGATGCCCTCCAGGGTCAAGGCGGCGCCCTGCATCTTGGCACTGGTGTAATACACACCCTCCGGCAGATTCTTGATTAACTCGTCCATAAGATGCACGGTGAGTGGCCGGCTGGTCTGGAGCTGCTGGATAATATTCATTCGCGCGAGCAGGTTGGAGCGCTGCGTGTCGAGGCTCTGGATCTCCTTGATCTTGGTGTCCAGTTGCGCAATTTCCTGGTTGAGGATCTGGTTGCGGCCCTCCTGGTTGCTGATGAGGGCGCCGATATGGATATGCACGTACGCAATGATCACGCCGGTCAGCACCACGGCGCCGATGCCGATGGACATAAACTGCCGCTCGCTCTCTTTGCGCCGGGCCTCGCGCCAAGGGAGCAGGTTAATGCGCGTGTTCATGCCTCGAAGCTCCGCATGGCGAGCCCGCAGGCCGTGAGCAGGATCGGCGCGTCGCTCTTGAGGGCCTTGGCGTCCACCCGCGAGGCGACGGTCATCCCGGTAAACGGGTTGGCGACCGAAGCCGGGGTGCCGGTGGTGTTCTCAACCAGCGCCGCGAGCCCGGGCAGCAAGGCAGTACCGCCGGCCAGCAGGATGTGGTCTACGTTGTGGTAAGGGCTGGAAGACAAAAAGAACTGCAAAGAGCGGCTGACGTGTTGGGCGACGGCCTCCTTGAAGGGCTCCAGCACCTCGCTGGAGTAATCGGCGGGCAACCCGCCGCCGCCCTGGCGGACGGCCTTGATGGCCTCCTCCGGGCTCAGGCCGTAACGGCTCTGCACCGCCTCGATGAGCTGCTTGTTGCCGAAGCTCTGTTCGCGGCTGTAGACGAGCTTGAGCTTGTCGAGCACGTGGATGCCGCTGGTGGTCGCGCCGAGGTCCACCACGGCAATGACTTGGTTTGCGCCCTTGGGCAGGGCCTGGCCGAGCAGAGAGATGAGGTGTTCTGCGGTGTAGGCCTCGATGTCCACCACTCGGGTGGTAAGCCCGCCCAGTTCGATCGCCGCTACACGTGTATCCACGTTTTCACTGCGCGAGGCGGCCAGCAGAACTTCAACCATGTTGGGATCGCGCGGTGCGGGGCCTAATACCTGAAAATCCAGATTCACGTCTTCAAGGGGGTAAGGGATGTATTGACCGGCTTCCAGTTCGATCTGGGTGGCCATTTCCTCGTCGGTCAAGCCGGCGGGCATATAGATAGTCTTGGTGATGACCGCCGAGCCCGACACCGCTACCGCGGCATTTTTGACGCGGGTGCGGGCACGCTTGACCGCACGGCTGATGCCGGCGCCCACGGCCTCGACGTTGACAATGTTTTTTTCAACGACGGCGCCTGCCGCAAGAGGCTCCACGGCATAGCTCTCTACCCTATAACGATCCCCGTTGCGGCTTAGCTCTAGCAGTTTTACAGCGGTAGAGCTAATATCCAACCCTAGGATAGTTGGCGTTTTTTGAAAGAAGAGTGGCACCCGATTTTTCCTATGTTATACCCATAGTTACATGCCATATATAGTCTAATTTGTTAACTACCGTTCTTAACTATAAGCGATTAAAATAAAAAATCAACTAATTTTTAATACATTCCCGCAGCGTACTGCGGGCACAAAGCGATGGGGTTTCCAAAGGGGAGAAGCGCAGCCTTGTACGTTTTCGCATCCTGCTTCGCGTACAAGTCCAGGGCGGGCATCCTTGTCCGCCCGCTCGATGCTGCACATCTCGCCCCCTTTGGTCGCCTTCGCGGGTTTACCCCGCGAAGAGCGAAATTCCAATTAACTCTGCCATAATGGGTCACTCCCACGCGGCCATGCCCGAGGCTAGTCCTCGTCATTATGAACATATTCTTTAAGGCAGCCGGTTTTGTCCTCGCCACCCTGTTCGGGGTGTTTACCTTGGCCATTATCGCTGCGGCGCTCGGTTATTTATATCTGGAACCACAGCTCCCGCCCATCGCTCACCTGAAGGACGTGCGTATGCAAGTTCCGCTCCATGTCTATGCCCATGACGGGAGCTTGATGGCGGAATTCGGCGAGATGCGGCGCATCCCGGTGAAGATCGAGCAGGTGCCGCCGTTGCTCCTGCAGGCGGTGCTAGCCGCCGAGGACGACCGTTTTTATGAACACCCGGGCGTGGATTACCGCGGCCTGCTGCGCGCCTCCAGCCAGTTGCTGCTGACCGGCGAGAAAAAGCAGGGCGGCAGCACGATCACCATGCAGGTGGCGCGCAATTTCTTTCTCGGCAGCGAAAAGACCTATCTGCGCAAACTCAAGGAGATCTTGCTCGCCCTCAAGATCGAACACGAACTCAGCAAGCCGGAAATCCTGGAACTCTATTTGAACAAGATCTACCTCGGCAATCGTTCCTACGGAGTGGCCGCAGCAGCGCAGTTTTATTACGGTACGACGATAGACAAGCTGAGCGTGGCGCAGATGGCGATGATTGCCGGGTTGCCCAAGGCCCCCTCCAAATACAACCCGATCGTCAACCTGGCGCGTGCGACCGAAAGGCGCAATTACATCCTGGAACGTATGTACGGCTTAGGCTTTCTGAAGGAAGACGCCTATCGCTCGGCCCTCGCCGAAACCGAAACCGCGAGCCGCCATATACAGGCTATCGCCGTCGAGGCGCCTTATATGGCGGAGATGGTGCGCGCCGATATGGTCGCGCGCTACGGCGAGGAGGCCTATACCGGCGGCTATGCGGTCTACACGACCATGGAGCCTCGCCTGCAAACGGCCGCCAATGCGGCGCTGCGCGCAGCGTTGCTGGAATACGATGCCCGCCACGGTTACCGGAAACCGCTGCCGCATGTGGATCTGCCGGCGGGGGGCGGGCCTGCGCAGTGGGCTGAGATCCTGCAGGAACATGTGGAAATCGGTGGGCTGCCGGCGGCGCTGGTGGTTAAGGTCGAGGGTAAGAGCGCGCGCGCATATCTCTCCAATAAGGGGGAAGTCGAGTTGCCTTGGGAGGCGATGTCCTGGGCGCGGCCTTATGTCAACGAGAACCGCATGGGACCGAGCCCTAAGTCGGCGGCGGAGATCCTGGCGGTGGGCGACATCGTGCGCGTCCAGCCGCTGCCGGAGGGTAAATGGCGCCTGGCACAGGTGCCCGCCGTCCAGGGGGCGTTCGTCGCGCTCAACCCCAACAACGGCGCCATCAGCGCGTTGGTCGGGGGGTTGGATTTTTATCAAAGTAGCTTTAACCGCGCTATTCAGGCCGACCGCCAGCCGGGTTCCAGCTTCAAGCCGTTTGTCTATTCCGCCGCGCTGGAGAAGGGGTTTACCCCCGCGACGATGGTGAACGACGCCCCGGTGGTCATCGAGGGGGCGAGCCTGGGAGAAGACTGGCGCCCCGAAAATTATGGCCGGGATTTCCTAGGCCCGATCCCGCTGCGCCAGGCTCTGGCGTTGTCGCGCAACCTGGTCTCGATCCGGGTGCTTCGCGCCTTGGGGATCGAGTACGCCCGAGATTATGTCACCCGCTTCGGGTTCAAGTCCGACCGGCTGCCGCAAGGTTTGTCGCTGGCGCTGGGCAGCGGTGTCGTTACCCCGCTGGAGATGGTGAAGGGCTTTAGCGTCTTCGCCAGCGGCGGCTACCGCGTGGAGCCGTATTTCATCGAGCGTATCGAGGGCCCGGAGGGAAAGACTTTGATGCAGGCCCAGCCCCTGACGGCCTGTCGTGAATGTGCGCCCGCCTCCGTTCAAGCAACGCCCGCCGGGCTTGAAGATCAGTTGCAGGCGGACATCCGCGCCGAAGAGGGGGGCACGCCGCCGGCAACACAGAATGCCGTTGTTGCACCCCTGGCAGCGCCCGGTGCAGGCGGCCGCACTGCGCCTCGCGTCATCAGCGCCGAGAATGCCTACCTCATGACCTCGATGCTGCAGGATGTCATCCGCAAGGGCACGGGCCGCAAGGCGCTGGCACTCAAACGCGGTGATATCGCGGGCAAGACCGGCACCACCAACGAGCAGCGTGACGCCTGGTTCGCGGGTTTTACCCCCAGTCTGGTGGCGATCAGTTGGGTGGGCTTCGATAATCATACCCCGTTGGGCGATCAGGAGACTGGCGGCCATGCCGCATTGCCGATGTGGATGCAGTTTATGGGGGAGGCCCTCAAGGATATGCCAGAGAGCGCCTTGCCCCAGCCACCCGGCATCGTCACGGCACGTATCAACCCGGCGACCGGACTGCTTGCCGCCGACAATGATCCCAATGGTGTGCCTGAATTTTTTATGAACGGCCAATTGCCCCTGCAGCAGTCGGGCACGGGCGCCGCCACAGGTGGTTCGGGCGGCGGATCGGAAATTTTGTTTTAAGTGTGCACTTTGAAGATTTATAAAATATCACCATAGAGGGTGCAGAGGAACAACATGAAAATGGTTTGTTTCTCCTCCGGCCCTCAGCGGTGAAGCTTTTTCGGCGAATGGAATCACATCCCTGATTATGACTATCCATCAGCGCGACAAACGGATGCGGCAGTACATCGCCCTGGAGGCGGCACGGCTCATGGCGGAGCATGGCATCAATGATTATTACGCCGCCAAACGCAAGGCGGCACAGCAATTGGGCGCGCCTGATACCCGCAACATGCCGAGTAATCAGGAGATCGAAGAAGCCCTCCAGGACTATCAGCGCCTGTTCAAGGCCGCCAGCCAGCCACAGCGGCTGAAACAGCTACGCGCAGCGGCCCAACACTTCATGGGCATGTTCGAGGCGTTTCAGCCCCGCCTGGTCGGATCGGTACTGAGCGGCACGGCTGGCGAGCATTCGGATGTCAATCTGCACCTGTTCACGGACAGCACGGAGGAGGTCGGTTTTTTTCTCATACAGGAAGAGATCCCGTTTCAAACCGGCGAACGGTGGTTGCGGCTGGATAATGCGGCGCCGCCCCAAGCGTTTCCCACCTATAAATTCATGGCCGGAGAGGTCGCCATAGATTTGACAGTGTTCCCCCTGGTCGGGATCCGGCAGGCGCCGCGCAGCCCGGTGGATGGACGCCCTATGCGGCGGGCATCTTTGGCGGCGGTCATCAAGCTGAGCGAGGAGGGGGTCTATGAAAAGGGTTACTTGTCACTTTCCTAGCGGGCTGAGGCAAAGCTTGGCTTGCAGGCTCAAAAGCGAGTATTTATGCCCTTTCCTGAGGCTGCGCAGGGCTTGCTTGTACACAGTCTAACGTATGCTTCACGTAATGATTACACGCCAGTGCCGGACGCCCGGTCTTGTATTTGTAACTGACTGATTTATATAATCATTATAGAACAGTATAAATTATGTCCATTTTGTTACAAAGTGAGGGATGGTGCGGCTTGGCAAAATATTACCCCATGTCATCCACAAAGTTATCCACAGTTTTTGTGGATAAATATTAATCTGTTGGTTAGACATAAACTTAGCTAATTTTGGTCACGAAATTCCTCAAACAAACCACTCAACTCGATACCCGCCCAGGGTGTCTCCGGGTGGACGATTCCGGCCGGTAATGCCTCGCTCGTTGACCATAATCCAGGTCGCCGTGCCTGCTCCGTTACGTCATACTTTTGACTATTTACCCCCGAAGGGGGAAGACTCCATGAGCCTGGTAAGAGGCATGAGGGTCAAGGTACCCTTTGGCCGCGGTACCGCGGTGGGTGTGGTGATGGCGGTCGTTCAGGGCAGCCGGATTGCCTCCCACCGCCTCAAGCCGGTGCTGAGCATACTGGA
>DATMXC010000139.1:0-2599 GCA_035561915.1 Gammaproteobacteria bacterium | reverse complement strand
TCGCCCATCTCGTCGGGCACCGACTCATCGAGCTGCTTAGTGAGGTCGCCTTCACCCTCGGCGATATCCCGTACCCGCTCCTTCATCTCGTTCAGCGGCTTCACTACCACCTTGCCGAGTATCACGCTGATAAGAATAAGTCCGACGATAAATAATGCCGCTTTAACGGCCGTGCTGTACCACATGGCCTGCTGGGTCGCGGCGTCAACCTCCGCCATCGAATAGCTGATGCGGATCGCACCATTGACGGCGCCGGAGGGCACCATGTGACACTGCAAGCAGTCCACTCCACGGGTATTGTGGGTGGCGCGAAACGGGGTAATCACAGTGACTACGCGGGCGCCTTTGTTGTCATGCGTGACCCGCACCACCTCGTTGCCCTGCAAGCCCTTCTGGTCCCACTCATCCACCGCCTGCTCTTCCGGGAAGCCCGGGCCGAACTGGCCCTTGACCGGCTCACCGCGGTTGACGCGCGCCTCGAGCACACCCGGACGATGGAGGATCTTGTTGCCCAGAACGGCGCGTTGATCCATGGCGCCGACCAGCATCAAGGTATTGAGACTGTCAAAGTAGAAGGTGGTCATGCCCTTGACATCATCTATGACCCTCTCCAACATGTGCTGCCGCTCGCTCTGGTAGGAATAAACCGAGGTTGCGACAGCGACTGTAATGAAGATCAAGACCACGGTGAAATTGACCTTGAAACGCACCGACACGCGCTTCATCCCGAACATACGGCCTATAAGTGTAAACATAATGTTATCCTCAACATTGGGTTAAATTTAATTTGGCTTGCGCCCTTCTCAAGCAATATCGGCGGCTTGTTATAAAACTTGAATCCACCGGCACCGTCCATCACGCATAAAAATCCACCAACCCGGCAAGCACACGCGCTGGCGTATCGCTCACCCGACCGTCCACAGGCTGAGCCTCATCCTGATAGCCGGATGAAGCAGCAGCACCCGGCGTATGGGGATTATCCTGGCGCTGCTGGGCAAAGGAATGCTGCGAGACGTTGACGTTCGCCAGGTTCAAGCCGTTATCGCTGAACATATCCCGCAGCCTCGGCACAGCCGCTTCGAGGGCCTCGCGCACGGCCGCATGTTGAGAAGTAAACGAGACACTGGTCTGATCGTTATTCATCACAATGCGCATTTCTATCGGACCCAATTGTGGGGGATTGATACGTAGTTCCGCGCCCTGCATGTCCTGCTTTACCAGCCACATCACACGCTGTCCGAGGGCTTGATCCCAGTCCGGGTGAGTGAGCGGCAGCGGTATCGGCGTGCTGACAAGTGGCGCGGCGGAGTGTGCGTTGTGTGTCGAAGCCCCCGAAAGAGCGTTCACCGTCCCCAGTGTAGGACTGGCCGTAGCGGCATTGGGCTGGGCGGCGAGCCCCGCCAAAGCCTGGGAAACGCCCTCGGCAACTTTACCTGCCACGGGATTTTCATTTGCAAGGTGTTGCATGTTTTCTATAGAGAATGTATTCGCTGCGGACTGTTGCACTAAATCGGCACTCAAATCACCAGCCTGACCCAGGGACCGACCACGCACCAATGACTGCTCAGAGGCCTGAGTTGAGAGTTGGCCGGAGGCCTGTATTTGCTGCGCATCTTGATCTTCAAAGTTGGATTCGCCGTCGCCGGGATTGACTGGCTGAGCGGCGGCGGTTCCATTCAGGACCGCTACCGACGAAAAGCTCGCTGTGGCTGCCGCTCCATCACCCTCCTGTTGCACCGGTGGCGTGGAAGTTGTGGCTATAGCCGGTGGGGATACATTAAGTGCAAGCTGCAGGGTGTTGCCATCCGGCGGCAAGATTTGACCCGCCGGGGCCGCCATGGCGGCAATATCGTCCCCTGCCGCAACATCTTTTTTCTCTGAGTCAGATGCTGCCGGTTTATCAGAACGCGGACTGGTTTGGTCCAGTTTCTGGGCCAAAACGTCGGAAAACGGCGTATTAGCGTCGGACGCCGCCTCGGGTTCATTGGCCGCAGACGGTCTGCCGGCGCTGGGCGGCGGCGGCGTAGATAGGTTAATAACGGGTCCCGGCATAACACTCATCCCTCATAGGCAAGTGATAGTACTTGTCGAATAGGTATGAGCAATATATATGCCAAAGAAACTGTAAGGGGTGAGGGTGAGGGGGAGGGTTAGGAAACTGTGAGACGTAAGGTGTGAGGCGTGAGGCGTAAAAACTGCTTCTCCTCACACCTAACTCCTCACGCCTCACTTGTCTCTAGTGCTTCATCATCTCGTCTTTCATCTTGGCCTTGGCGGCGTCGCATTCCTCTTGCGTCATCTCCAGAAAGCCCTTGCCCTTGCAGCTATTCTTGCCCTTGCAGCTGTTTTCACCCTTGCAGTCGCCGTGACTCTTGCAGGAATTGACGCCCTCGCAATGCACCTTGGCCATTTCGGCGGCGGCGACATTGGCACCAGTGACCAGACCAAACATGCCCGCAGCGGCGGTAGCGAGGATTAAACCGCTAAGTTTTTTGCTATTCATACGTATCTCCTAATAGTGACGTGATGATGTGTGGGTTCAGCAGGCGGGATTTTCCCGCCAGAGGACATGCTACGTAGACACCATCACGGCTTTATG
>DATMXC010000138.1:0-7092 GCA_035561915.1 Gammaproteobacteria bacterium | reverse complement strand
TGGACAAACTCCCGTTTAATATGCTGCATTTACCACTGATCCGGCTGCTGTTTCCCGAATCGCCCATTATTCATGTGGTACGGCACCCGTTGGACACCGTGTTGTCGTGCTTTTTTCAAGCATTCCTGCACGGCCATGAATGGTCTTACACAGTGCGCGACGCCGCAGAGCTTTATGTCCGCGCCGTCAGGCATGTGGAGCGGATGAAGGAGGTGCTGGATCTGCGCTATATGCAAATACGCTATGAAGACCTGGTGGCTGATCCGCAAACCAAAGTCCGCTCGCTGTTATCCTTTGTGGGTGTAGACTGGGATTCTAACTGTCTCAAATTTTACGAGAACAAGCGCGTCGCACGCACCGCAAGCTATGAGCAGGTGACGCGCCAACTCTACTCAAGCTCGGTTAACCGCTATCTTAATTATATTGATCTGATTGACGAAGAAACCTTATCATTGCTGGAGCCCGCCATTGTTTCACTCGGCTATGAGCTAAAGCGCGGGAAAAATGCTGTACCTTGAAAAAATATATGCCTCGATCAGATCAAGCCGTTTCAAGTAAGGAACCACTTATGCCGAGAATTAGACGAATTGCGCTGGTAGCATGCTTGGGATTGGGCTTGCTCAGCGGTCAGACTTGGGCCGTGCCCTTCACTGTCGCACCGGACCAGCCCAATTTAAATTTGGGGCTACTACAGAATACCTGGCGAGGCTCCGCGGAATTGCAGGAAGTGTCTGACCTCCTGAAAAAAGGCGAACGCAAACAGGCCAAGCTCAAACTGGCTAACTTTCTCACACGTTTTCCACGCGACGCGCGCGGCCCGGAAATGGCGGGCTTGATCTTTCTCGAAGAGAAGAACCTCGGTATGGCCGAACTCTCCTTCCGCAATGCCTTGACACTGAATCCGCAACAGGCCACGGCACGCTCCAAATTGGGTGTAACACTGCTGATGCAAAACAGCCCAAAAGAGGCGGAAACCGAGCTCAACAAAGCATTGGAAGTCAGGCCAGCCGATGGGGTAGCGCGCCGCTATCTGGGTTGGCTGGAAGAAACGCGCGGCAATCTGCCGGGCGCGCTGACGCATTATGAACACTTACTGAAGTCGGGTGAGCTGACTCCCAATACCCTTACCGAGGTTCATGCCACATTGGGAAAGGTCTACAATCTCTTGCAGCGCTATTCCGCTACGGTAGATCTGCTCACGCCGTTACTCGATCATCCGGAATCAGAAACAGTTAACACCGGGGCGCGGATGGTGCTGGCCACAGCCTATATCGGACTGGGTGACAAGACCGCGGCGAAGGTCCAATTGCAGCTATTGCAAAAGCTCTTGCCTACGGATCATCCGGAATTGAGGATTATCCAAGCGGGCGTTGCGCGCTTAGAGGGTGATTTCGCTACAGCACGAACCCGTCTCCAGGCCGTTAAAAAGGACACACCGGCCTATGCAGGAGTAGCGGGTTACCAACTGACTCGTGTCTCGCTGGCTGAAGGTAATTGGCAGCAGGCCGTCAAAGAGCTGGAAGGGATCGCCCCTCTTGTAGAAAAGACAGATCTCGCTCAGGTGCTTGGGGAGTTAACGAATCTCTATATGGCTCATCATCAGGTAGAAAAAGCCGTACCCAGCTTAACGGAATACGTAAAGAAGTTCCCCGATCTTCCAGACCTCCAATACTTACTGGCCGAGGCCAAGGTGGAGGCACACGATACGGAGGGGGCGATTACCGTACTCCAGCAACTGAAATCCGCACACGCCAACTATGCGCCGGCCTATCACCTGAGCGCGATGATCGCTACCTTGCAGAATAAACCTGCCGACACCGAAAAAGATCTGCGGAAGGCCATTGAATTGGAACCCGGATTCATTGATGCCTGGGTGGCGCTGACGGGATTACATCTCGCCCAAAAGGATTACGACAAAGCCAAGATCACCCTCGATCGAGCCTTGCAGACAATACCCGATCATCCCATGTTGTTATTTCAGCGCGGTGTGACCTATGACATGACAGGAAAATCGGACGAGGCGAATAAGGTTTACCGTTCAATTTTGAATAAATACCCTGACCACGTCCCCACCCTCAATAAGCTGGCGCTCAATCTAGCAGACAACAATAACCTGCAGGAGGCCAAACAGCTTGCCGAGCGGGCTTACAAATTGGCTGAACGCGAACCCACAGCGAAGGATAGCTATGGTTGGGTTCTGTTACGCACGGGTGATACAAAAACGGCCCTGCCATTGCTCGAAGAGGCCATTAAAGATATGCCGACAGATGGCGTCACGAACTACCATCTGGGGGCGGCCTATTTAAAAACCGGTAAAACGGCTCAAGGGCGTCAATTGCTGAGCAAGGCGCTGAGCCTGGGCGTTGCTAAAAATACCGAAGACGAAATCAACAAGCTGTTGAAATAATCCATGGGTCTGTTAAAACTGCTCAATCGCTCGGTTCTCAGACAAAGCAACAATAACCTTAAGAAGCGGCCAATGCCGGGCTGAGGTTTTTAACATACCACTCCATCGCCTGCTGAAGGCCCTCTCCAATATGATGAGTCGGCGCATAGCCGAGTAATCGCGCGGCCTTGGAGATATCGGCTTGGGAGTGACGCACGTCGCCCTCGCGAAAGTCTTGATAAGTGGGCTGGCGGTCTCGTACATGCGGAAACGCCTGCAACAACAGCGCCCGTTGCATTTCAAATAACTCGTTGAGACTGGTACGTTCGTTGAGCGCGACGTTATACACCTGATTGAGCGCCTCGGGGTTGTCGGTGAGGGCGGCAAGCAGGTTGGCCTGATTCACGTTTTCGATGTAGCAAAAATCCCGGCTGGTTTCCCCATCTCCGTTGATATACACCGGCTCATCGGCAATCATTGCTGCAATCCATTTGGGGATCACCGCGGCATAGGCACCGTTAGGATCTTGGCGCGGCCCGAAGATGTTGAAATAGCGCAAGCCGATGCAATTGAGCCCGTAACAGCGGGCGAACACATCGGCGTACAGCTCGTTGACGTACTTGGTGACCGCATACGGCGACAGCGGCTTGCCAATCACTTCCTCCATCTTTGGAAGACTTGGATCGTCGCCATACGTGGAGCTGGATGCGGCATAGATAAACCGTTTGACGCGCGCATCGCGGGCCGCCACCAGCATGTTGACGAAACCGGTGACGTTGCTTTCATTGGTGAGCAACGGGTCTTCTATCGAGCGGGGCACGGAACCCAGCGCCGCCTGATGCAAAACAAAATCCACGCCCGCGCAGGCGCTCCGGCAATCCTCCAAACGCCGAATGTCACCCTCCCTAAAAGTGAACCTGCTCCATCCCTCCGGCGTAACGAGATCTCGCACCTGATCGAGATTGCGCTGATAGCCGGCAGAGAAATTGTCAAGGCCGGTCACCTGCTGATCAAGCTTGAGGAGCGTCTCCACCAGATTGGAGCCGATGAAACCCGCCGCCCCGGTAACCAGCCAACGGTAGCGATGCTTACTCAAATGGCGTTGCACATCCTGGTATTTTGACATCGCTTTAGAGCCTCCAGACATGCAGTCCAGCCTGGCTGAGTGCCGCCCTGTCGAACTGCGATTTCACATCTATAAAGCAGCCGTTATTGTCGAGTTTGGTGAGGTAGTCCTGCAAGGGGCGTTCAGTAAATTCGCGGTGTGCCACCGCCATGACGATGGCCTGGGCACGCGGCAAATCCTCCCATCTGCGCAGTTCGATGCCATACTCATGCCGCGCCTCTTCTGTATCCGGCACCGGGTCGTGCACATGGACCTCAATGCCGTAGGATTCCAGTTCGCGGATCACGTCTATCACCCTGGAGTTGCGCAAGTCCGGGCAGTTTTCCTTGAAGGTGAGGCCCAGCACATTGATCTTGGCGCCTTTCACCTGCGAACCGGCGCGGATCATGTGTTTGACCGTTTGCTCGGCGATGAACTTGCCCATGCCGTCGTTGATGCGGCGCCCGGCCAGGATCACTTGCGGTTGGTAACCGAGCATCTCGGCCTTGTGAGTGAGATAATACGGGTCCACGCCGATACAGTGTCCGCCCACCAGTCCGGGACGAAACGGTAGAAAATTCCACTTGGTGCCGGCGGCCTGCAACACCTCCAACGTGTCTATGCCGATCTTGTCGAACACGATCGCGAGCTCGTTCATCAGCGCGATATTGAGATCGCGCTGGGTATTCTCGATGACCTTGGCGGCCTCGGCGACCTTGATGCTGGAGGCGCGATGCACCCCGGCGGTAACAATTGTTTCGTACAGCCCGGCGACCTTCTCCAGGGTCTCTGCATCATCGCCCGAGACTATCTTAAGAATCTTGGTGAGGGTATGCTCTTTGTCGCCGGGATTGATGCGCTCCGGGGAGTACCCGACGTGGAAGTCTTTTTTCCATTTCATCCCGGAGTGCTGCTCCAGGATGGGGATACAGACATCTTCGGTCGCGCCGGGGTAAACGGTGGATTCATAAATCACGATGGCGCCGCGCTTCATGTTTTGCCCGACGCTCTTGCTGGCGCCCGCCAGCGGGCCGAAATCGGGCTGATGGGCAAGGTCAACGGGGGTAGGCACCGCTACAATGATGTAGTCGGCCTGCGCCAATTGTTTAGGATCAGTGGTAACGGTGAGATGACGCGCCGCGCGCAGATCCTCCGGGGAAACCTCGCCGGTCGGATCAATATATAGCTTATAGCTTCCAACCTTGCTGACGGACAGGTCGAATCCGAGGGTGGTTTGTTTCCTGCCAAACTCAACCGCCAACGGCAACCCAACGTAACCCAGGCCGACGACCGCAACCACGCTCATAATACTTCCTTCCTTAGATATAATGGATTATTTAGATTTATAGCGGATAATCTTAGCAAATTTTGAGCCAACCCTCACGAGCATCCGGGGGAACGCCTGGCGACCCCCTAAATAAATTTTGCGGAGGCCGTCGTAGCTTCCCTCATTTAAGGATAGGATAGTCGGTAACTATAGCGTTCCCGGGGGAAATCAATGGACGATAAAAATCTGTTACGCCGCTCAAAAACATTGGTTTATAGGGCGGTTTTGTTGCCGCTGATGCTGATGCTCCTGGCGCCGCCACTCTATGCCGTGGAGCTCTTCAAGGTGATCGAAAAGGTCAAGCCCTCTATCGTCGGCGTGGGTACCTTTGAGCAGACCCGCAGTCCACCAATCAACTTTCTGGGGACGGGTTTTGCGGTGGGGGATGGGCGGCACGTCATCACCAACGCCCATGTCGTCCAGGCCGCGCTGGAAACAGACAAGAAGGAGTCGTTCATCGTCATGGTCGGGCAAGGCAAGGAGGGGCAGGCGCGCGAGGCCCAGCGGGTGGCCGTAGACCCGGAGCATGACCTCGCCCTGCTCAAGATCAGCGGAGAGCCCTTACCTACCCTGCAACTCGGCGACTCCGACACGATCCGGGAGGGCCAAACCGTGGCCTTTACCGGATTCCCCATAGGCATGGTGCTCGGCCTCTATCCGGTGACGCACCGCGGGATGGTCTCGGCGCTAACGCCTGTCGTGCTGCCCGGGCTTAGCTCCAAACGTCTGGACGAAAAGATGATCAAACGGCTGCGCGACTCGGCGTATACCGTATTCCAACTCGACGCGACGGCCTATCCCGGCAATAGCGGCAGCCCGCTCTATGACCCCGAAACCGGCACGGTCTATGGGATTATCAACATGGTGTTCGTGAAGGGCACCAAGGAAACAGCGCTGAGCCAACCGAGCGGCATCACCTACGCCATCCCCGGCAATTACCTGCGCGATCTGCTAAGTAGGCAATCAGACTCAGGTGCGAATTAAGACCACTACCTAGCGGGCTGTTTTTCAACAGCCCGCTAGAGCTCAGCCCAGCTTTTTAATAAACACCTTGGAGTTGCGCTGGTAGTTGTACAAGGCCTGCCGCGCGACCGGCAGGTCTTTGATACCCCCTGCCTTAAAGGCGCGCTCCTGAAACCAGTGCGGAGTATGGGTGGTAAGCACAAACAGCCGTTTGATCTTGCCCTGCTTGGCCCTGCGCTCGACCTGCTCCAGCAACGCTTCGCCGCGCCCGGCGCCCCGATAATCGGGATGCACGGCCAGGCCGGCCAACTCCCCCACGCCCTCTTTTGGATAGGGATAGAGCGCCGCGCAGCCTATGACCATGCCATCGCGTTCCATGACCGTGAAGTGGCCGATCTCGGTTTCCAGGCGCTCGCGCGAGCGGCGCACTAATACGCCCTCCTCTTCCAGGGGTGCAATCAGTTCCAGAATGCCCGCGACATCATCAATCGTCGCGGCGCGCATGTCTTCATACACATCTCCCGCGATGAGCGTGCCGACGCCGTCGCGGGTGAACAATTCCAGCAGCAGCGCACCATCGGCATGGCGGCTGATCATGTGCACACGGGCCGCCCCGCCTTTGGAGGCCTTGATCGCATGCGGCAGATACAGCTTGGCATCGTCCGACAGCGACTGTTCTTTGCGCAGCAGTTTTTCGGCGTCGGAAACCATGAGTTCGCGCAGCAGCCGCCCGCTTTTGCCCTTCAGCCCCGGCTCGTTCATCAGGAACACGAGTTTTTCCGCACCCAGCGCGATGGCGGTTTGCGCGGCGACGTCTTCCAGCGTCACGTTGAAAATTTCGCCGGTAGGGGAGTAACCGAGCGGGGACAGCAGCACCAATTCGCCATCGTCGAGGCGAATGTTGATCGCATCCGCGTCGACTTTACGCACTTCGCCGGTGTAGCACATGTCCACTCCGTCCACGACGCCGCGCGGCCGCGCGGTGACGAAGTTGCCCGACGCAACCCGGATATCGGCATTCGCCATCGGCGAGTTCGGCAGTCCCATCGACAGCAACGCCTCGATCTCCACGCGTACTTGTCCACTCGCCTGTTTCACGCTGGCGAGCGCATTTTCATCCGTGACGCGGATTCCCCTTACGTACTGCGTTTTCAGGCCGGCCGAGCGCAGCTGCGCTTCGATCTGCGGCCGCGCACCGTGCACCAGCACCAGGCGTACGCCGAGGCTGGCGAGCAGATTCAGGTCGTGCGTGAGCGCGACGAACGAACCGTCCGCCACGACTTCGCCACCGAAGGCGATGACGAAGGTGCG
>DATMXC010000137.1:0-12365 GCA_035561915.1 Gammaproteobacteria bacterium | reverse complement strand
TTGCATGAAAGATATCCTGACATATCATGCAAAAATATTTCGCTTAATAATAGGGGACGGTTGGAGAGATGAAACAATGAGCGCCGGCCCCAGATCTTGGCGGGTTTTACACTCGACAACACAGTCGCAGGGGTGAATAAGGCTTGCCGCTCACCTATAACGGCGATGTCCAGATCACTGCGGCGCAACGTTTTATCGGCGAACAACACCGCCCCCAACGAACGATTGCCGAGTCGCGTCAGGCGCCGGTATTTGCCTTGCAAGGTGGTCCTGGGGATGATGGTGCGAGCGAACACGCAGGGTTGTTCGTCACAGAACAAATGCACCTCGCGCACCCAGGCCCGCTCACCCGCGCGCAGGCCAAGTGCATGGGCTTCATCCAGCATCGGCCGCGCCCAACCTTGGCGATAGACCTGTACGCGAAACCGGCTGCACACCTGTTGCAGGCGGCGGGTCAGCGAGCCGGGATCGAGCAGCCAGCTCCACAGAGGGCTGGGAATCCTCGACCGCAGCTGCTGAGCTTGTTGCCAAACGATGATACCTGCGCCCGCCTAGAATTTTTTGGAGAAACCGATGCCAAGCAGGTGTGCGTGGGATTTATAAGTCCCGTTGAAGGCGAGTGTACCGTTCGGGTCCGCGGCGGGCGGGGTGCTGTTGTTGATGGTGCGGTCATCCCACAGTACATACATGTAGCCGCCCTCCAGCGTCCAGCCCTGGAACTGCTTGGCGAGGCCGACGCTGAAAGTCTGCCGGTCGGCGTCCGGTATACGGGCGGTGAAGTGCGCGCCCGATTGCGGCGTCTCATCAAAGGTGTAGCCGGCGCGCAACTGGAGATCGGGATAGAGTTGATAGGTGGCGCCCAGCCGATAGGCTGTGGAGTCGCTCCAGTCGTTGACGTTCACCACCGGATTGGTGATGCCGGGGCTGGCGTGGGCGATGACCAGCCTATCGAAGCTGCTCCAGCCCATGCGCTCTATGTCGAACTCAACGGCGAGTTGTTCGTTTGCCCGGTAGCGTGCGCCGACCTGCCATAGTTCAGGAAATTCGATGCTGGTCCTGGCGTTGCTGGCGATCGAACCGACCGCGCTGGCGTTCAGCGTGCCCTCGATGTCTACCTTGACGCTGGAGCGATAGCTCGCACCGAAACTCCACGGCCCGGCCCGGTGCAGCAGGCCGATATTCCAGCCCCAATCCTCGCCGTCGCCGCGGATGCCGATGGACTTGGTGTTGAGCAGCGCCTCGTTGACCCGGTAATAGTCTACACCCAGCGCGATGCTGGTGTCGGCGCCGATCCGGTAGGCGATGTTGGGGTTGATATTGACCAGCTCGAGTTTGCTGTGGGTCGGCTCCAGCGGATCGAGCGGGCCGGCGAAGACCGGGAAGGTCTCCGGCGACCAGTTGGTCTCCAGACCGAAGGGCGCGCCCACGTTCAGCCCCACGCTCCATTGGGGAGTCAGACGGTCCATCAAATAGAATTGGGGAATAATGATCGGGCTGTCTACATTGCTGCTGTGATTTCCGGTTGCGTTGTTGACCTCGGTATTGGGATCTACGAACAACAGCCCGGCGTTCAGGTTAATGCCTTCGTGAAACGACATCGCCGCCGGATTGTAGGGCAGTGCCCCGAGCTCCTCGGGGTTGGCGACCACCGCATTGGATAGACCCAAGCCCAAGGTAGAAGCCTCGGGTAAACGAAAGCCGGAGGCGTGCGCATTGGATAAAGCGAGTGTAAAGCCAGCGGTCAGGACTAGAGCCAAGGCTTTGTGCAGGGAGTGAGAGTACACGGAGACTCCTCGTAATTCTTGGTTGTAGCTATGCGCTGCTATAAGGGTGCGCACATTCTTGGTGTTTTTACGCATTCAATACTAGCATGAGGGTCGTTATTAGGCGACGGCGAATGATTATGAAAGCACTTAGGGTTTTTGCTGTAATTCAATCAGATTGCCGTCCGGGTCGCGCACAAACAGTTGCGGCAGGCCGTGGCGACCTTCGTGGTAGGGAATACCGAGCCGGTCAAGATGCTGTTTGGCGGCCTGATAGTCGTTGATCCTGAGGGCGACATGGAAATCTCTGCGTGGCCGTTGTTCGGCAGGCGGTAGCGGATCGGTCACCACCATCAGGTGCAGCTCGCAGTCACCCAAGTCGTACCAGATGCCGTTGAAATCAAAGTCGTGACGTTGTTTTTCCGTAAGGCCGAGCACATTTTCGTAAAAATTTTTGGCACGCTCTAAATCATTCACCAGGATAGCAGCATGTAATAACTTGGAAATTTTCATGGCGCAGATTTCTAAAGACAGGTAGGCAATTCTACAAGAGGCTGTTTTTTATAGCACCCATTGCGCGCTGCACCGCGATTGGAATGAAGACCTTTTGTGCCCGGCGATAGTTGAGCAATCCATAGGCTGTACTCAAGACCCCGTTATCAGGGGGTTCTCCCGTGCCCCTCTTTAACGAGCCCTAAAGGGCCAAGATGCGAGCTTGTTATTACTTATAATTATAAACAAATAAATTAATATTCTTTGAAAGAATATGGATTCTCCGCTAGAGTGCCGCCCTATAGATGGGAGCCCTTCGCAGGCGGTAATGATTCTGCGTAACTCCTCCCACCCATTAACCTTCATGAGTTTAAGGAGATGCTTAAATGAAAATCAGAAATAAACTCGTGCGCAAGCTCGCCGCCACCGCTGCTATTGGCGCATTGTCGTTCTCGATTCCAGCGTTAGCCAACGTGACCTTGCTGAACGTGTCCTATGATCCTACACGGGAGCTATACCAGGATATCAACAGCGCTTTTGCCAAGCATTGGCAGGAAACCAAGCATGAGAAGGTGGATGTTAAGCAATCGCACGGCGGTTCCGGCAAGCAGGCGCGCGCGGTGATCGACGGCCTGGAGGCCGATGTAGTAACTCTCGCACTGGCCTATGACATTGACGTGATCGCCGAGAAGGCCAGGCTGCTGCCCGCAGATTGGCAAAAACGCCTGGCGCACAACAGCGCGCCGTACACGTCCACCATCGTGTTCCTGGTGCACAAGGGCAACCCGAAACAGATCAAGGATTGGGACGATCTGATTAAACCCGGCGTTGCCGTGATTACCCCGAACCCGAAAACCTCCGGCGGCGCACGCTGGAATTACTTGGCCGCGTGGGGCTACGCGCTGAACGCGAATGCCAACAGCGAGGCCAAGGCCAAAGAGTTTATCACCAAACTCTATCGCAACGTGCCGGTGCTGGATTCCGGCGCGCGCGGCGCGACGACCACCTTTGTCGAGCGCGGCATAGGCGACGTGCTGCTCGCCTGGGAGAACGAGGCGTTTCTCGCCGTGAAGGAAATCGGGCCGGATAAAGTGGATATCGTCGTGCCCTCGGTCAGCATACTCGCCGAGCCTCCTGTCGCCGTAATCGATACAGTGGCAGATAAACACGGCACGCGCGCCATTGCCCAAGCCTACCTGGAATTTCTCTACACACCGCAAGGCCAGGAAATCGCCGCGAAAAATTTCTACCGCCCGCGCTTGCCGGAGGTCGCGCAGAAATACGCCAGCCAATTTCCCAAGGTGAATTTGTTCACTATTGATGAAAAATTCGGCGGCTGGCAAAAGGCGCAGAAGACCCATTTTTCTGACGGTGGCTTATTCGATCAGATTTATCAGCCGGTGAAATAGGCATAAATCCTTGTGCACAACAATATTAAACGTACTACACAACCCTAACCAGGAGAACTATTCATGTCACTGAAACAATCTCAGGGCGGATTCATTTGGATTCTTGTTTCGATAGCATCACTCGCCCTGGTGGATGCCCATGCGGAGGACAGCTATACCGTCTACGGCAAGGCGCGCGCCTCGGTGAACGTGGTGGACAACGGCGCCAACAGCGTGACGAGCGTTGCCAGTAACAGCTCGCGTCTTGGAGTAAAGGGCACAGAAGACTTGGGGGGCGATCTCAAGGCGATCTTTCAGTTTGAGACGCTGGTGAATCTGGACGATGGCGCTGGCAGCACCAGCTCGCTGTTTGGGGTGGGGCGTAATACCTTTGTCGGGGTGTCTGGTGGGCTTGGTGCCTTTGTGTTGGGAAATTACGACACACCCTACAAAGAAAGCACCAGCACACTGGATGTTTCACCCGACAGCCTGGGCGATTACAACGCTATCATCGGCGCTATCAGCGATAACACCTCCTCGGCGAAATTTGACCGCCGCGAGCCGAATACTATTAATTACTGGAGCCCGAAATTCGCAAATGCACAAGGCTTTGGTTTCAAGCTTCAATACCGGCCGGATGAAAGCGCCACCGCCAACCAGGATCGCTACAGTCTGGCCGTAGCCTATGATAATGGTCCGTACTATGCCAGCCTCGCGCACGAGGTGCATCGCGACGAGACGACAGTGCCACGTGATACGCACGGCACGAAACTCGGTTTGGGTTATACCTGGGGTCAGAGCACCAAGCTGGGCTTTGTCTATGAGAGCCTGTCGGAGCAGGATGCGGCCACGGCCTATGACCGCAACGCCTGGTATCTGCGTGTTGCACACAAAATAGAGAACAATACCGTCAAGCTTGCCCATGGCCAAACCGAGGCAAATGATCTGCAAAGCGATAGCGGCGCGAATTTCTATCTTGCCGGCATTACCCATCATCTTTCCAAGCGTACCGAGCTGTATGCCCTGTACGTTCGTGTCAATAACGATGCCAATGCAAGGTATGTATTGGGCGCTGGAAACGGATCAACCACAGCGGCTGCGGCTGGAAATAGTATCGCAGGCTTCTCTGTCGGCCTTAATCACGATTTTTGATGTAACGGAAACTGACATAGGTCAATTAACCGACCATGACTCTAACCTGGACTTTTAAAAAATACAGCGTATTGCCGGGCTTCAACCTCGCCTTGGGCTTTACCGTGCTGTATTTAGGATTGGTCGTGCTCATCCCGCTCAGCGCGGTGTTCCTGAAAAGCGCCACGCAGACATGGCCCCAGTTTTGGGCGGCGGTAAGCTCGCCGCGGATCGTGGCCTCGTATCGACTCACGTTTGGTGCGTCTTTGATAGCGGCGATCATTAATACCGGGTTCGGCCTGATTGTGGCATGGGTGCTGGTGCGTTATCGATTTCCGGGCAAAAAGATTCTGGATGCGTTGGTGGATCTCCCATTTGCACTGCCGACAGCAGTAGCGGGCATTACCTTGGCGGCGCTTTACTCAACCAACGGCTGGATAGGTCAATTTCTGGAATCCTACGGCATCAAGGTTGCGTACACGCCGCTCGGCGTGATAGTGGCGCTGACCTTTATCGGCCTGCCGTTCGTCGTGCGCAGCGTACAACCGGTTCTGGAAGATATGGAGAAAGAGACGGAAGAAGCCGCCGAATGTCTCGGCGCTAACCGCTGGCAGAAATTCACGCGCATAATTTTCCCCGTGATACTACCTGCACTGCTGACCGGGTTTGCGCTCTCTTTCGCGCGCGCCATCGGTGAATACGGCTCGGTGATTTTTATTGCCGGCAACCTGCCGATGGTATCCGAGATTACGCCTCTGCTCATCATTACCAAGCTTGAGGAATATGATTACGCGGGAGCAACCGCCATTGCCGCTGTGATGCTGGTGTTTTCTTTCATCCTGCTGCTGATCATCAATCTGCTGCAGTGGTGGAATGCACGGCGCTACGTGCTTTAAAGGAGGATAAATATGTCCGAGACAGCACTGGAGCTTTTCGTCAAGCCGATACCGATCCCACGGGCCGCCAAAAAAATCTCTTGGCCGGGCCGCTTGCTGCTGGGCACAGCGCTGATATTTTTAACGTTCTTTTTGCTCATTCCCCTGGCGGCGGTGTTCAGTCAAGCCTTGGTCAGGGGATTAGAGGTGTACTTTTCTTTCCTGCGCGAGCCGGATGCCGTCGCGGCGATTGGGTTGACCTTGCTGGTAGCCGCAATCGTGATCCCGCTCAACGTAGTGTTTGGTGTGGCGGCAGCCTGGGCGATTGCCAAGTTCGATTTTCGCGGCAAGAGCTTGTTGATAACCTTGATCGATTTGCCCTTTTCCGTCTCGCCGGTGATCGCCGGACTGATTTATGTGTTGATCTTCGGCGCACAAGGCTGGTTCGGGCCGTGGCTGCAGGCGCATGACATCAAGATCATATTTGCGATACCGGGCATAGTGCTGGCGTCGATCTTTGTTACCCTGCCGTTTGTCGCACGCGAATTGATTCCGGTAATACAGGCGCAAGGCATCGAAGAGGAACTGGCGGCGGTGTCGCTGGGGGCGAACGGCTGGCAAATATTCAGCCGCGTTACGCTGCCTAACATCAAATGGGGGCTCATGTACGGCGTGATATTGTGCAATGCACGTGCGATGGGGGAGTTCGGCGCCGTATCAGTGGTATCCGGTCATATCCGTGGTGCGACCACAACGCTGCCGTTGCACGTTGAAATTCTTTATAACGAATACAACTTCGCGGGCGCCTTCACGCTGGCGTCTATATTGGCGGTGCTGGCCTTGGTCACGCTGGTGGTAAAGAGCATTATCGAATGGAAAATCAGGCGTGAAACAGCCCTTTCTGAAGAAAGCAATTTTCAAGGATAAATACGATGAGCATAGAAATTCGCAATGTCACAAAAAAATTCGGTCATTTCAAGGCGCTGGATAATGTGAGCTTGGATATTGATAGCGGCGAGCTGGTAGCCTTGCTGGGTCCTTCCGGTTCGGGTAAGACCACGCTGCTGCGTGCAATCTCCGGCCTGGAGAAAACCGATTGGGGTACGATTCATTTTTACGGAGCCGATGCCACAGGTCTTAGCGTGCATGCACGCCAAGTCGGATTTGTGTTCCAGCACTACGCCCTGTTTCGGCACATGACGGTATTTGAGAACATCGCATTTGGCCTGCGCGTAAAACCACGCCGCGAGCGTCCGAGTGAAAAACGAATTGCAGAGAAAGTGCATGAACTGCTTAATCTGGTGCAGTTGGACTGGTTGGCGGACCGCTATCCGGCGCAGTTATCGGGGGGGCAGCGCCAGCGTATCGCCCTGGCGCGCGCGCTGGCCGTGGAGCCCAAGGTATTGTTGCTCGATGAGCCGTTCGGCGCGCTCGATGCCAAGGTGCGCAAGGAATTGCGGCGCTGGCTGCGTCGTCTGCACGATGAGATACATGTCACCAGCGTATTCGTGACACACGACCAGGAAGAGGCAATGGAGGTGGCCGACCGTGTGGTGATTATGAATCACGGCAGGATCGAACAGATCGGTACGCCAGACGAAGTGTACGCCAACCCTGCGACCCCGTTCGTGTATCATTTTCTGGGCGACGTAAATCTGTTTCACGGACGCGTCAATGCCGGGCGGGTTTCTCTCGGCGATTATCAGCAAGATATCGAAGAACATGGTGAAGCTGAGGATGCCGCCGCCATCGCCTTCGTGCGCCCGCACGATTTGGAATTAAGCCGCGAACCCGGGACAGAGGTATTGGCGAGTGTGACGATAGAGCATATCCAGACTGTGGGTCCGCGTGTGCGCGTGGAGGTCAGGCATGAAGATCAAAGCATTATTGATGTGGAACTCACCCGTGAGCAATTCCAGGTGTTAAAGTTGCAGGAGGGTGAGCATGTCTACATCAAGCCAAAAAATATCAGGGTGTTTTTAGAAAATGCAGCGGCACAATCAGGACAACAAAAGCATTTCCGGCAGTAGTGCCCACACTCGAGTATAGAAAATCTGAATTTATCTACCCGGGAGATGCAGGATGAAATGGGTTACCCGTGAACGACCGAAAATAGACCGCATTGCCTGCCCGTGGTTGATCACCCGCTTTATCGACCAGGCGCCTGAGTTTTTATTCGTACCGGCGGCGCAGGTGTTGCGCATCGCACAGGCCACTGGAGCGATCCCGTATGATGTATCGGGTGTCGAACTCGGTCATGTAGGGGAATTGTGCAGCTTCGATGCGTTCCTGAAAAAATACGATCTGAGCGACTCTGCCTTAGCTCAATTGGCCGTCATTGTGCGCGGCGCCGATACAGGACGCCCCGAGCTTGCCCCGCAGGCCCCGGGACTCCTGGCAATTTCGCTTGGCTTATCGCATAACTTCAGCGACGACCACGAGATGCTCAAACATGGACTTGTGCTCTATGACGCCCTCTACGCTTGGTGTCAGACGGTTCATGATGAGATGGATGGATGATTATGTTATTCACGAGCAGCGCAGCATGTAATAGCTGGAAGACTTTCATGTCGTAAAAATGGTGGAGTTCAAAGGACACCCAAATCTTCCAAGACCGACACTGAGCGCCGTAACCTCCCCCGCTCTCTATCTAGATCACGAATCTCGTCGCGTACCTGCTTGCGTTGCTGGTCAGACAAATCTTCTTTGTCCAGGCGTTTCTCTTTTTTCTCGATTTCGTGTTCGACCTTGCGGATCTGCTGGGTTAGTTCGTAAATTTCGTGCCCAAGCTTATGGTTCTTTAGAAACACCGTCTCAAGCTCCGCCGGGCAGACATGATTATACGTCGCTCCGGTTTTCCCTTGCTCCAATCCGTTATCGGCCGTGCAATAGATTTCTAATCCGGCCCTTCTTCCCTCGTGGTAGGCGTTGGGGTCAGGCGTGACGCCGTACTCAGCGCATGCCGTTTTATGTTCTTCCAGTCGTTCGCGGGCATACCCCTGTGCCCCGTCGCGTACGCCAAGCTCACGCCAATCGGAATGCAGGCATTCGGATTGGGAAAGCGTGGCGCAGGCGGTCGTCAGGCTGAGCAGCAAAGACAATCCCAAATAGCGTAGCGACCTCATCGTTTGCTGACCTCCGCGCAAGGCAACGTCATTACCCTGCTCTCGAAAAAATATTATTTCGCCGCCGGACTGACGATTTCCGCTTTTTCGATAATCACCGGGGTTTGCGGCACGTCCTGGAACATGCCTTTGCTGCCGGTTGGGACCTCGCGTATTTTGTCCACAACATCCATGCCTTCCACGACCTTGCCAAACACTGCATAACCCCAGCCTTGCATGGTCTTGGACTTGAAGTCCAGCATGGCATTGTCTGCCACGTTAATGAAGAATTGCGCGGTGGCAGAATGCGGGTCGTTGGTGCGCGCCATGGCGATAGTGTCGCGCAGGTTCGTCAGGCCGTTGTCCGCTTCGTTTTCGATAGGCGCTGCGGTGGGTTTTTCTTGCATATTTTTATCAAAGCCGCCGCCTTGAATCATGAAGCCGCTGATGACGCGGTGGAAGACGAGACCGTTGTAATGACCCTTTTTGACGTAGCCGAGAAAGTTGGCCACTGTGTTCGGCGCTTTTTTCTCATCCAGTTCCAGTACGATCTTGCCCATGCTGGTGGTCAGCGCGATCTGTACCGGTTTTGCGTTTTTAGGGGGCGCAGCAGCCAGGGCCGGTATTGCCAGGGCGCATAACATAAAGACCATAAGCGGGGTTTTCCAGTTCATCGTCATTCCTTTTTAGTTTGTAAATAAAAACACAGCAAGGGTGCCTCTAAAAATAGTGGATTTTGTCTTTGGGCAAGGCGGAATTCTGCGAGGAACCGGTCGCTCCTGCGCATCCCTGCGTCCGCGACATTCGGGCTTCCTGCCCAGCAGAGTGTACATGACAATCTACCGCTTCGCGGCCCCGTATTCCGACGTACATGGACGTACTAGTGTCGCGGGAGGCAGGACGCCGGGAGCGACCGAGCAGAATTCCAACGCCGCATAAAGACAAAAGAGGCATTTTTAGAGGCGCCCGTACTTATACCTCGCCATATTGTACGCTTTCCCCCAGCCAGCGGCGTACCAATGGATAAATACGATCAGGGTAATTTTTTAATAACAGTGTAGCGGCCTGCTCCACGGCGGGCAATAAATGCTGGTCGCGGGCGAGGTCGGCGATATGCAGTTGCAGCATGCCGGTTTGCCGGGTGCCGAGGACTTCACCGGGACCGCGCAGTTCCAGGTCCTTGCGCGCGATCTCAAAGCCGTCATTGGTGTTGCGCAGCGCGGCCAGGCGCGTCCGGGCATGTTCGGAAAGCGGGTTGCGATACATCAGTACGCAGTGACTAGCAGTTGCGCCGCGGCCGACGCGGCCGCGCAGTTGATGCAGTTGGGCCAGCCCCAGGCGCTCGGCATTTTCGATAATCATCAGACTCGCGTTGGGCACATCCACACCGACCTCAATCACCGTGGTGGCGACCAGCACATCAATATGGCGCGTCTTGAATTCGCGCATCACCTGTTCTTTTTCCTGCGCCTTCATGCGTCCGTGCACCAGGCCGATGCGCAACGCAGGCAGCGCCGCCGCCAGTTGCGCGGCCGTGTCCACCGCCGCCTGGTATTGCAGCAGGTCGGATTCGTCTATCAATGTACACACCCAGTAAGCCTGCCGTCCGCTGCCGCACGCGCGCTCGATACGCTCGACCACCTCGGCGCGGCGCGTGTCGGCGACCACCACGGTTTCCACCGGTGTGCGCCCGGGCGGCAGTTCGTCGAGGACGGAGCTATCAAGATCCGCATAACCGATCATGGCGAGGGTGCGCGGGATGGGGGTGGCGGTCATGATGAGCTGGTGCGGTGTGTGGTCGTGAGTGACACCCTTCTCGCGCAGCGCCAGGCGCTGATCCACGCCGAAGCGGTGCTGCTCGTCAACAATTATGAGACCTAATTTGGGAATGCTCACGCCTTCCTGAAACAGCGCGTGAGTGCCGACGATGAGTTGCGCCGAACCGGAGTTGATGCTCTCAAGCGTGTCGCGGCGGAGCTTGCCCTTGAGTCTGCCAAGCAGGCCGATGACCTCAATCCCAAGCGGATCGAACCAGTTCTTGAAGGTGGCGATATGCTGCTCGGCGAGTAATTCGGTAGGCGCCATAAGCGCCACTTGATAGCTCGCCTCGATGGCGTGCAGCGCGGCGCAGGCGGCGACCAGGGTCTTGCCGGAGCCTACGTCGCCCTGCAACAAACGCTGCATGGGATGGGCGCGGCGCAAATCTTCCACGATTTCGGCTATCACGCGCCGCTGCGCGGCGGTAAGTTGAAACGGCAGATTTTGCAAAAGTTTTTCGAGCAGCTTGCCGGTGGAACGCATAGGGTGCGCCGGTTTTTGTTGCACCCGGTTGCGCAATTGCCGCAGGCTGAGATGATGAGCGAGCAATTCCTCAAAGGCCAGACGACGTTGCGCGGGGTGAGCGCCCGCGTCCAGCTGGGCGAGCGGCGCATCGGGCGGCGGATAATGCACGTAAGCGACGGCCTCCGCGAGGGAGGGCAGCTTAAGCGGCGCGAGTACGGTCTTGGGCAGCCACTCCTCGAGTGTAATGCCACCCGTCGCAAGCAAGCGTAAGGCCTGCTGGGTCAGTGTGCGCAGACTGAGTTGGTGCAGGCCCTCGGTGGCAGGGTAAATCGGTGTGAGCGATTCCTCTACCGCGGTGAGGCTTTGCTCGTCAACGCGGCGGTACTCGGGGTGTATCATCTCCAGCGTAGCTGCGCCGAAGCGCACCTCGCCATAACAGCGCAGCCTCACGCCGCGCGCGAGAGCGGCGGTTTGCGCCGCGTTGAAATGAAAAAACCGCAGCGTGATGACGCCGGTGCCGTCGCTCAACCTGCACAACAGCATCCGCCGCTTGCCGAACTTGATATCGCTGAGCTGTATCTCGCCCTCGATCACCGCCTCATCGCCGACGCGCAGTGCGCCGATGGGCACAACACGGGTACGGTCCTGGTAACGCAGCGGGATGTGGAACAGCAGGTCTTGAACCGTATGAATGCCGAGGCGGGTGAGGCGCTCGGCGTTGCGCGGGCCTACGCCCTTGAGACGGGTGACAGGAATGCCGACGGGGTTGCCGGTGACATTTTGTCCGCCAGGTGAACTAACGGTAGCTCGGGGATGAGCAGTGCTCAGCGGGCCAGCTCCATGATCGCATCCATCTCCACCTGCGCGCCCTTGGGCAGCGCCGCGACTCCGACTGCGGCGCGTGCGGGGTAAGGGTCGGAGATATAGGTTGCCATCACCTCGTTGACCAGTGGGAAGTGGGCGAGGTCGGTGAGATAGACGTTGAGTTTGACGATGTCCGCGAGCGTACCTCCTGCCGCCTCTGCCACTGCTTGCAGATTATCAAACACCTGCCGGATCTGTGCGCGCATGTCGCCGGTGACGAGTTCCATGGTGTCCGGCTTAAGCGGGATCTGACCGGAGAAATACACAGTGGTGCCGACTTTGATGGCCTGCGAATAGGTGCCGATGGCTTTAGGAGCTTTGTCAGTGCTGATAATAGTTTTTGAATTCATGTTTTCTCTGCGTCCTCTGCGGTGACTATTTAATCAGTTTTAACCTATCCCTTCACCCGGCTGATGCGCACCACCACCGGCAAGGCACGCAGCCGCCGCATGATGCGGGCGAGGT
>DATMXC010000136.1:0-2101 GCA_035561915.1 Gammaproteobacteria bacterium | reverse complement strand
CTCAAGTAGTTTATAACATCTTAATCTTTGCTACACAGGCAGAATAACAGAGACCGTTTGTTTCAGAATTAAATTTTGTTTAGACTCGAAGCAGTTCTAGCAGCCACCTGCCCGATCGCCGGGTTCCTGGTACTGGGGTTCGCAATGAAGCTACTCGCCACATTCAAGCCTCGCCTAAGTGCGCATCTGGATAAGGCCACTCTCCAGGATCGCTTCCAGACGGTGCGCGAGTTGACCGAGGTCCTCTGTCAGCCTCTCGCCAATGATGACTATCAGATCCAGTCCATGCCTGATGTCAGTCCGCCCAAATGGCATCTCGCCCATACCGGTTGGTTCTTCGAGAATTTTCTGCTGGTTCGTTTCTTGCCGCATTACCCGCTGTTTGATCCCCGGTTTGGATATCTGTTCAATTCTTATTATGAGACGGTGGGAAGTTTTCATCCTCGCCCGCAGCGCGGGTTGTTGTCGCGGCCCACGGTTACGGAAGTCTATCGCTATCGCAGCCATGTGGATCAGCACGTGTATCGGCTCATTGAGTCGGCGAGTGATGAAGAATGGAAAACCATCTCGTCATTGCTTGAGTTAGGTCTCAATCATGAACAACAGCATCAGGAGCTGTTGCTCACCGACATTAAACATAACTTTGCCTGTAACCCGCTGCGGCCGGCCTATCAGGCAGCCCCGCCCGCCGGTGCGATCACCGCTGCGCCGCCGTTGCAATGGAGAGACTACGAGGGAGGGCTGTACCGGATAGGCCACAGCGGTGAAGAGTTTACCTTCGATAATGAACGGCCGCGTCACCGCGTCTATTTGGAAAATTACCGGTTGGCCTCACGGCCGGTGACCAATGGAGAGTATCTTGAGTTCATCGAGGCGGGAGGTTATCAGCGGCCTGAATATTGGTTATCCGATGGCTGGCGTGCGGTGCAGTCGCAAGCCTGGGCGGCACCGCTCTATTGGGAGCGTGATGGAGGACGCTGGCAGGTGATGACCTTGTCGGGTGTGCGCGAGATGGCTGGGCACGAGCCGGTTTGCCATGTGAGTTATTACGAGGCCGATGCCTATGCGCGCTGGGCGGGCAAGCGTCTGCCCACCGAGGCGGAGTGGGAGCACGCCGCCGCGCGGTTGAATGTGGCAGGAAATTTTCTCGATTCGGGGCGGTTGCATCCTGCTATTGCAGCCACGGATACGCAGTTGCCGGCGCAAATGTATGGCGATGTCTGGGAGTGGACGCAGAGCCCTTATACGGCCTATCCGGGTTACCAGCCGGAGACCGGGTCGCTCGGCGAGTACAACGGAAAATTCATGTGCAACCAGATGGTGCTGCGCGGCGGCTCGTGCGTGAGTTCCGCCGCGCATCTGCGTGCGACCTACCGCAATTTCTTTCCACCCGAAGCGCGCTGGCAGTTTTCCGGCCTGCGCCTCGCGGAGGACGCCGGATGAGCGTGCCTGTCGCACCGTTGGCCTTTCATGACCTCGCGCCCGAGCTGGATGATTTCCGGGCGGATGTGCTGCAAGGCCTTACCAAGCCGCGCAAGGAGATCCCTCCGAAATATTTTTATGACGAACGCGGCTCGCTGTTGTTCGACCGAATCTGCGATCTGGAGGAATATTATCTCACTCGCACCGAAATCGGCCTGTTGCGGGATCATCAAGCGGAGCTGGCGGAGGCGATAGGGCCCGACTGCCTGCTCATCGAATACGGCAGCGGCAGCAGCCGCAAGGTCCAGATTTTATTGGATGCGTTGGCCTGTCCACGGGCTTACATACCAATAGACATATCTAAAGAATATCTGCTGCGTTCCTCGGCGGAATTTGCCGCCCGTCAGCCGGGTCTTGCCGTGATCGCAGTGTGCGCCGACTACACGCGCTTGACGCAACTGCCGCAGGTGATGAAACATCAGGGTGCAAGAAGGGTCATCTTTTTCCCCGGTTCCAGCATCGGCAACTATAACCCCATGCAGGCGATTCTGTTGCTCAAGACTGCGGCGGCGGTGGTGGGTGTGGGAGGCGGCATGTTGATAGGCGTGGATCTCAAGAAAGACCGCGACGTGCTGCACGCCGCATACAACGACTCACAGGGCATTACGGAGGCGTTCAA
>DATMXC010000135.1:0-9427 GCA_035561915.1 Gammaproteobacteria bacterium | reverse complement strand
CACCCATGGCGCGCGCCAGGATGGCGACGTGTGAGGAGCTCGAGCCGCGCACCGAAATCACGCCGGCGAGGCGGCCCAGCGGAACCTCGGCCAGCATCGAGGCGGTAATCTCTTCACCGACGATGATGGCATTTTCCGGATAGTGCTGTTGACCGCGCGTATCGGTTTGCAGATACACCAGCAGCCGCAGGCCGAGGTCGCGCACGTCGCTGGCGCGTTCGCTCAAATAGGCGTCGCCCATGGCCTCGAAGGCGCGCGTGTGCTCTGCGATAGTGTCGCGCAACGCGGCCGGCGCCCAGTTGCCGCGGCGGATGCGCGCGACGGTCTTGCCCACCAGGCTCTCCCCCTGCAACATTTGCAGGTAGGCGTCAAACAGGGCGAGATCTTCGGCGGGCAAGGTCTCGGCGAGGCGCGCGGCGAGCGCCTCGATGTCGCTGCGCACCTTTGCGACTGCACCTGCAAAGGCCGCGACCTCGGCCTCGACATCACTCGCCTTGCGGTTGGGAATGGCGTCGAGATCGGTGGGGGGATAGATCACCACCGCAGTCCCGACCGCCACTCCGGGCGCACCGGGCAGGCCCTCAATCGGACGGGCACCGCGCCGCGGTTCACCCTGCAGGCCGTTGATGCCGCCGCTGGCCTCGGCATGGGCAATGGCCCCCGCCAACTGGGCCGCGATGGTGACGAGCAGCGTGACTTCACTCTCATCGAACTTGCGCTGCGCCCGCTGCCGCACCACTACCACCCCCAACGCCTTGCGGTGGTGGATAATGGGTACGCCCAAAAAGGCGTGATAGCGCTCTTCACCGGTCTCGGCGATGAAGCGATAGCGTGGGTGATCGGGGGCGTTGTCCAGATTCAACGGTTCGGCGCGTTCACACACCACGCCGATCAAGCCTTCGTTAAGGCCGAGCCGCACCGCGCCGATGGCCTCTGGATTGAAGCCGTCGCTCGCCATCAGGACATGCTGTTGGTTGGCGAAATCGGTGAGGTAAACGGAACAGACGTCGGTCGCCATCGCCTGCTTGACGCGCTGGACGATGATGGTGAGCGCCTGCGCGAGGTCCGGCGCGTCATTGACCTCTTGTATGATACGACGCAGGACTTCAAGCATGGAGCGCACCGGGCCGGGGGGCGGGCTCTCCATGCGCTTAACGGCCTTTTACCGAAGGAGCGACGGGGTTGGGTTGGGAGAACTCGGCAGGTGGGCCCGCCTCGGGCAGCAGCGGAGCCAGCTCGCGCAGGGCGCGCTCATAGACTTCCCGCTTGAACGCGACCACCTCCAGAAGCGGCTCCCAGTAGTTGACCCAGCGCCACTGGTCGAATTCCGGCTTGCCGCTGAGATCCAGCCTTACCGCCTTCTCGCCGACCAGCAGGCGCAGCAAGAACCAGATCTGCTTCTGGCCGACATACAGCGGATTCCGGTCATAGCGGATAAGATTTTTGGGAAGCTCATAGCGCAACCAGTCCTGGGTGCTGCCCATGATCTCGACATGAGCGGGCAACAGGCCGATCTCTTCCTCCATCTCCCGATAGAGGGCCTGCTCCGGGGTCTCGTGCTCGGCAATCCCGCCCTGCGGGAACTGCCAGGCATTTTGCCCGATGCGCCGCGCCCATAGCACCCGGCCCTCCTGATTACTCAGGATGATGCCGACATTGGGCCTATAACCATCTGAATTGATCACTGTACTACCACAGACTAAGGATTAATTATTTACATTGTTTCACAAACACTAAAATTAGTAACTAGTGTATCACGGAGATTTTGCCTCTTTCCTGTGTACAATGACTCCTCCTTGCTGCACCGACATGACTGGAGAGTAGGTTGAGCCTCGCCATCTTTGATCTCGACAACACCCTGCTGGGAGGAGACAGCGACTATCTATGGGGGAAATTCCTGGCCGAACAGGGCGTCGTGGACGCCGCGCACTACGAGCGCGAGAACCTGCGCTTTTACAAGGAATACCAGGCCGGCACGCTGGACATTCATACCTTCCTCGAATTTCAGCTCAAGCCTCTGACCCAACACCCGCTGGATGTTCTACATGGCTGGCGTGAGCGATTCCTGAGCGAAAAAATTTGGCCCATCGTACTGCCCAAGGCCGTGGCTTTAGTGGAAAGGCATCGCGCCCAGGGCGACATTTTGCTCATCATCACCGCCACCAACCGCTTTATTACCGAGCCGATCGCCGCCCGCTTCGGGGTGCCGCACCTGCTCGCCTCCGAGGGTGAGATCCGGGAGGGACGCTACTCGGGCAAGGTAAAGGGCACCCCGTGTTTCCGGGAGGGCAAGGTCACTCGCTTAACGGAGTGGCTACAGGAACACGGACAAACGCTGGAGGGAAGCTGGTTTTACAGCGACTCGCATAACGACATCCCACTCCTGGAGCGGGTCAACCATCCCGTTGCCGTAGACCCCGATGCGGAACTGGCGCGGCGCGCGACGGACAAGGGTTGGCCGATTATCAGTTTGAGATAGTTTTGTGTCGGATCCGCTACGCCCTTCGATTTCACTCAGGACAGGCTTGATCCGACTTACTATTCACCGCAGAGAACACAGAGGAATAATCTCAACATGATTTGATTCCCCTCCGCGTCCTCCGTGGTGATGATTTTAATCTAGTGTTGCAGCTTCTGGCGCAGCGTCTTCGCGGCGGCGACCATGTTGCCGAGCGCGGTCTCGACTTCCGGCCAGTCGCGGGTCTTGAGGCCGCAGTCGGGGTTGATCCACAGGCGCTCCGCCGGCACCACCTTGGCGGCCTTTTCCATCAGGCGCACGATCTCTTCCTTGTTGGGCACGCGCGGCGAGTGGATGTCATACACGCCCGGTCCGATCTCGTTGGGATAAGAGAAATTCACGAAGGCGTCGAGCAGTTCCATGTCAGAGCGTGAGGTCTCGATGGTGATGACGTCGGCGTCGAGTGCGGCGATGGAGTCTATGATGTCGTTGAACTCCGCGTAGCACATGTGGGTGTGAATCTGGGTGTCGTCTTCCACCCCGCCTGCGGTGACGCGGAACGCCTCCACCGCCCAGCGCAGGTACTCGGTGCGCTCGGACTTGCGCAGCGGCAAGCCCTCGCGCAGTGCGGGCTCGTCTATCTGCACCACCTTGATGCCGGCCTTTTCCAGATCCACTACCTCATCACGCAGCGCGAGCGCGATCTGCATGGCGGTCTGGCTGCGCGGTTGGTCGTCGCGCACGAACGACCACTGCAACATGGTGATCGGCCCGCTCAACATGCCCTTCATCGGTTTATCGGTGAGCGACTGTGCATACACGCTCCATTCCACGGTCATCGGCTTGGGACGGCTGACGTCGCCGAAGATGATCGGCGGCTTCACGCAGCGCGAGCCGTAGCTCTGCACCCAGCCGTTCTGGGTGAAGGCATAGCCTTCCATGAGTTCCCCAAAATACTCCACCATGTCGTTGCGCTCGGCCTCACCGTGCACCAGCACATCGAGACCGATCTGTTCCTGTTTGCGTACCGCGAGTTCAATCTCCTGTTTCATGCGGGTCTTGTACTCGGCCTCGCTGATACGGCCGGCCTTGAAGTCACGCCGCGCGTTGCGAATCGCCTGGGTCTGCGGAAAGGAGCCGATGGTGGTGGTAGGCAGCAGTGGCAGCTTGAGCAGGGCGTGCTGCAGCTTGGCGCGCTCGCTATAGGGCGCGTGGCGCGTGGCCATCGAGACGGTGAGGGCCTTCATGCGGGCGCGCACTTCCGGGCGATGGATGCGCGGGGAGGACTGGCGCGAGGCCATCGCACGGCGGCTCTCATCAAGCTCCTTGCCTGCGCTGGCGCGGCCTCCGTTGACCACATTCCTGAGCGCCACCACCTCGGTAACCTTTTGCGTAGCGAAGGCCAGCCACAACTTGAATTCCTCATCCAGGCCGCGTTCGAGGCTGAGATCCACCGGACTATGCAGCAGTGAACAGGAAGGCGCGACCCACAAACGCTCGCCCAGGCGCGCCTGCAAGGGGTCGAGCACGGCCAGGGTCTTCTCGAGATCGTTACGCCAGATGTTACGCCCGTCCACCACGCCCGCCGAGAGCACCTTATAAGGAGGCAGTTCGTCCAGCACCGCGGCCAACTGTTGCGGCGCGCGCACCAGATCTATGTGCAAACCCTCGGTTGGCAAGTGGCAGGCGAGATGCAGGTTGTCCTCCAGCGCGCCGAAGTAGGTGGCAAGCAGCAGCTTGAGGCCCGAGGCTTGCAGTTTTTGATAGGCCCGCTCGAAGGCGCTCTTCCAGTCCTGCGGCAAATCCAATACCAGAATCGGTTCGTCTATTTGCACCCACTCCACGCCTTCGGCCTTGAGGCGCGCCAGGATCTCGGCGTAGACCGGCAGCAGCCGATCCAACAGACTCAGCTTGTCGAATGTCTCACCCTTGGTCTTGCCCAACCATAAATAGGTAAGCGGACCGACCAACACCGGCTTGGCGCGCACGCCCAGCGCCTTGGCGCCCGCGAGTTCGTTGAACAGCTTGTTGGAGGCGACGCGGAAGCTCTGGTCGGCGGTAAACTCAGGGACGATGTAGTGATAGTTGGTGTCGAACCACTTGGTCATCTCGCAGGCGTAGGTGTCTGCGCTACCGGCCTTATCGCCAGGAGCGCGGCCGCGCGCCATGCGGAAATATGTCGTGAAATCCACATTGCCGCTGATCTCACCAAAACGTTTCGGCACCACGCCAAGTAGCACCGACATATCAAGTACATGGTCGTACCAGGTGAAATCACCGACCGGGACGAGGTCGAGGCCCGCCTCGGCCTGCAACTTCCAATGGCGAGTACAGAGTTCGTGGCCGACCGCTTCCAGCCCGGCTTGGTCCTGCTCGCCCTTCCAATACGCCTCCAGGGCGCGCTTCAATTCACGCTTCGCGCCGATACGGGGAAATCCTAGATTGTGTGCTATAGCCATCTGCTTTACTCCTGGAAATTTAGTCGCTACGGGGAAATTCCGTCTAGTTTGACGTGTACGGCATAATGAATCAATTTCTATATTTTAATGCTAAACATGAATATAATTCATAATTATGCTGGAAATACGCCATTTACGCGCCCTGCTTGCGATCCGCGACAGCGGCAGCCTCGCCCAAGCTGCCGTGCGGCTGCATCTGACCCAATCCGCACTCTCACACCAGATCAAGGCGCTGGAACAGCACTATGGCAGCCGGTTGTTTCAGCGTAAGAGCAAACCCCTTAACTTTACAACCGCCGGTCAGCGCCTGCTGGCGCTCGCCGAGCAGATGGTCGGCCAGTTACGCGAGGCCGAGAGTGACCTGGCGCGCCTGCAGTCGGGCCAAACCGGCCGGCTCTCTATCGCCATCGAGTGTCATAGCTGTTTCGAGTGGCTGATGCCCAGCATGAACGCCTTTCGCGAACACTGGCCGGAGGTCGAGATGGACCTCTCGGCGGGATTTAACTTCGACTCCTTACCGGCTTTGCTCAAGGGCGGGATTGATCTGGTGATTACGTCCGATCGGCAATCGCTCCCAGGCGTCCTGTTTGAACCGCTATTTGGCTACCAGGCCCTGTTGGTCATAGCAAATGACCATCCGCTCACTGAACGCACGTGGATCGAACCGCAAGACTTGGCCGGCGAGACACTCATCACCTACCCCGTGCCGCGCAACCGCCTCGACATCTTTAAACGCTTTCTGGAGCCCGCAGGGGTGGAACCGGCCGGGCTCCGTACCACTGAGCTGACCCTCATGATGGCACAGTTAGTCGCGAGCCGCCGTGGCGTTGCGGCCTTGCCCAATTGGGTGGTGGAGGAATATCTCAAACACCACTACGTCGCCGCTCGGCCGCTCGGCCACGAAGGCCTGTGGGGCACGCTCTACGCCGCACTGCGGGCGAGCGACGCCGCTATACCTTATATGCGCGACTTCATCAGCGTGGCGCGTGAAACCTCGTTCCGCACCCTGACCGGCATCCGGTCAGCAGGCTGTTGAAAAACAGCCTGCGTGCGGTGCAAGGGCGAGCTGCGAAGCAGCAAGCGGGCAAGCCAAGGATGGCTCGCCCTGGGCTTGCAAGCGGAGCAGGAGTGCGTAGCGCCGCAAACACCGCCATTTTTCAAGCACGGTTTATGTGCTTGAAAAATGAAGCAAAGCAAAAACCACGCTTTTTGCTTTGCGTGTTGCAAAAGGCCAAGGATGGCCTTTTTCAACAAACTATCAGTGTAGATTATCCTCGTCAAAATCTTCCGCCGCGAATTCATCCTCGGCCATGTCGGTGACCATGGAGTGGATTTCGATGTCGAACCACTCCTCAAACATCTCCAACGTCCTGTCAGCGGGCCACAGGGACTCATCGTTGTACCATGCGTCCAGTTCCATCTCGAAGAGTTCTTCGTAGGAGGCGTAGATATATCCCAAGGCATCCGCCTCATCATCAAAGTCGGGAATCAGCAAGGCCGTGCAGTCGTGACGCAGGTCCCCCAACGTCAGCTCCAGCGGCTCCGGATCGGGCACCTCGGTCAGCCAATCCAGAAATGGCTGGTTGGGCTTGAGTATGGCGACACTGCGGTTGATGACGTACATGGCTGGCTCCTTAAACAGGTTGTTGAAAAAGCCCTTCCATGGGCTTTTTCAACCCGCCGCTCCTGCGCATCCTTGCGCTCGCGGCACTGGGGCCTCCCTGCCCGGCACAAAGCGAAAAATGTCATTTCCGCCTTGCTTCATTTTCCAAACATATACAGCGTGCTTGAAAAATGGCGGCCCATCCATGGACCGCGCACAGGCTGTTTTTCAACAGCCTGCGCGCTTATCGCAGTAGACCTCATTCGGTGTTTTGCCGTCAAGTGTACTATGCGGCCGGGGCCGGTTATAAGACGGACGTGTGGGTTAAGTGTAGACTAATGAAATTACGGACTTCTCAGCAACCCCCCTTTCTGATATGACGGATAACCTCGTTGAATCAAATACCTCTCCTGTGCTACGCGAGGCGCATGCCGCGGATGGTACAAGGGTTTTAGAGTTAATGGGTGCATGGAATCTGCGCAATCTCAAGGCATCATTGCGTACTTTAGACCCCGGGCTTAAGGCGTATGCAGCCGACCCCACCTTACATTGGAACATGCAGGGTATCGCGGAACTCGATAACGCCGGCGCCCTATTGCTGTGGCATGCATGGGGAAGACACAGCCCGGAAAATCTGACGCTGCGCCCTGAACACATAGGCCTGTTCGACCGCCTCAATACCTTATCGGAAACAACACTACCGCACAGCCCTCACGACCTCCTCACGCCGGTCATCTTATTGGGCAAGCGCACCCTTTCTGTAGCCGATCATGTGCAGGGCTTTATTGCACTGCTGGGCCAGTTGGCGCTGGACATCGCTCATCTCGCACGCCGTCCGATGCTGATTCCATGGCGCGAGATATCCGCCAACCTGTATCGCACAGGCGCCCAGGCCCTGGCAATTACCGGATTGCTGGGTTTTCTCATAGGCGTAGTGCTCTCCTATCTGTTTAGCAAACAGCTCAGGATTTTCGGCGCCGATATTTTCATTATCAACATTCTCGGCATCAGCATACTGCGTGAACTGGGCCCCGTGATTGCCGCCGTCCTCGTCGCGGGCCGTTCCGGCTCGTCTATGACGGCACAACTCGGGGTAATGCGCGTAACCCAGGAACTTGACGCCCTGGCAGTCATGGGCATTCCTTACAGCGTGCGCCTGATCTTACCCAAGGTGGTGGCGCTCTCGATATCGCTTCCCCTACTGGTACTGTGGACCGATGCCACCGCACTGCTTGGCGGTGCGCTGGCGGCGAAGGTGCAACTCGACATCGGCGTATTGCACTTTATGAATCAGCTCCCCGACGCGGTGCCCATTGCGAATCTCTGGCTTGGGGTAGGCAAAGGCATGACGTTTGGATTTCTGATCGCACTTATTGCGTGCCTGTTCGGCCTGCGTATACTCCCGAATACTCAGAGCCTCGCTGCGGGGACGACGAACTCAGTCGTTACATCTATCACCATCGTGTTACTCGTTGACGCAGTGTTCGCCGTGGTATTTAGCGACGTGGGGGTGTGATGACGGACAAACCCTGTATCATTGAAATTGATGGCCTTTGGACTCAATACGGTGATACCGTTGTGCTCGAGGACGTTAATCTTTGCGTGCATTATGGCGAGGTGCTAGCGCTCGTTGGCGGCTCCGGCAGCGGTAAAACTACTCTGTTAAGGCACATCCTTGGCCTCGAAACGCCATCGCGCGGCACGGTAAAGGTGTTCGGGGTGTCCCTACACGAGGGTGATCCGCGGTCGCGGGTGGATTTGCGTAACCGCTGGGGCGTGCTGTTTCAGGGCGGTGCGCTTTATAGCGCCCTCACTGTATTTGATAATATCGCCCTGCCGTTGCGCGAACTGCACGTACTCGATGAGGCATCCATACGCACGCTCGTAAGGCTTAAGCTCGACATGGTGCAGATCGAACTCAAGCACGCCGACAAGATGCCCGCCGAACTTTCCGGCGGCATGGTAAAACGGGTTGCGCTGGCGCGCGCGTTGGCGCTTGAACCGGAACTGTTGTTGCTGGACGAGCCCACGGCGGGACTCGACCCAGACCTTAGCGATAGCTTCGTAAAGCTGATCGGGGATTTGCGTAAAGAATTGTCCTTTACAGTCGTAATGGTCACCCACGATATTGATACGCTCTTTGCACTCAGCGACAGGATTGCTGTACTAGCAAATCGCCGGCTCGTTGCAACAGGCCCGCTCAAAAACGTGATGCAGTTGGACCATCCTTTTATACGCAAGTTTTTTGCAGGACGCATGGCCGTAGCCGGCGCCTGAGAATACTGGAATGATAAAGCGCAGAGTAAGGTAATTCGATATGGAAAATCGTGCCCATGCCATCGCGGCGGGATTGTTTATCATTGTTTTCGTTACGGCGCTCGCGGCAGCCGCCATCTGGTTCAACGGCGACACTGCAAAAGAGGACGTCTATCTGCTCGTCTCAAAATCGTCGGTGTCAGGGCTAAATCCGCAGGCGGCGGTACGTTACCGTGGTCTTCAGGTAGGCCGGGTTGAGAAAATTCTGCTCGACCCCCAACAACATCGTACGATTTTAGTCCGCATTCTGGTAGACAGTGGTACCCCGGTCACTCAAGGCACCTATGCAGAGCTTGCCTATCAGGGCTTGACCGGGCTTGCCTATATTCAGCTGGATGACGAAGGAACTGCGCCAACTCCGCTTCAAACGAGCCCCGAAGCGCCCGCCCGTATCGAGATGCGGACTTCGCTGCTGCAAGAAGTGGGGGCTTCCGCTCCGCTGCTGCTCGCGCGCATCAGCATGCTCACGGAACGCATGAGCAATGTATTCGACGACGAAAACCTTAAGCATGTGAAGGGTATACTCGCCAATGCCGAACACGTTTCGGCGCGTCTTCTTACGCTCCAGGATAAGCTTGATCCTACCATCAC
>DATMXC010000134.1:0-5186 GCA_035561915.1 Gammaproteobacteria bacterium | reverse complement strand
TAGATTCTCGCTGGATGATTTCGGCATCGGTCTGTCTTCATTTGCCTACCTGAAACACCTTCCGGTGGACTATTTGAAGATAGACGGCAGTTTCATCAAGGATATGGCTCACGACCCGATAGACCGTGCGATGGTTGAAGCAATCAACAATATCGGCCATGTAATGGGAATACAGACCATCGCCGAGTTTGTCGAAAATAAAGAAACCCTGGCTATGCTCAAGCAGATCGGGGTGGATCACGCCCAAGGCTACGGCATTGCCAAACCTCAGCCGTTTGATGTGATCGCTCACTACCAACTGGTGAGCGAGGCGTCTTGAATATCACGGGTTGGGGCTAGTTATCTCATAAAGACAGGAATAATAAACGCCGCCAATAGCCCCAGTATTATTGGGAGCAAAAAAATGGTCAGCATCCATATTGCTTCCTTTCTAAACATCTTCAGAACATCCCCTCATGCCCGCTCTACATACTCACCCGTACCGGTGTTAATCTTGATGCGATCACCCACGCCAATAAACTGCGGTACCAGAATGTTTAGCCCCGTCTCTAGCGTTGCCGGCTTGTAGGAACTGGTCGCGCTCTGACCTTTCACAACAGGGTCGGCCTCTATGATTTCGAGTATGACATTGGATGGCAGCTCGACCGAGATCAACCTGTTGTCGTAGAGCTTGGCCTGGATCTCCGTGTTGGGGAGTAGGTACCCCATCTCATTTTCGAGAAATTCACGCGCGACGCTTAAGGGTTCGTAGCTCTCGTTGTCCAGAAATACCAACGCATCACCATCCTCGTAGGAATAGTGCATCTTGCGTGTTTCCAGTTCGACTTCGTCCACCTTGTCCTCGGCGCGGAAGCGTTCGTTGAGTTTGGTGCCGGTCTCGATGTCTTTCATCTCGACCTGGGCAAAGGCCCCGCCTCGGCCGGTCTTGACATGATCTACTTTGATAACCCGCCACAGCCGCTTCTGGTAGTCTAATAGGGTGTTGGGACGTATGGATGAGGCGCCGATTTTCATGCGTAGGCTCTTTTGATGGGAGTGCGATGATTATAAACCGTGCCGTTAGGATTGAGCCATTAGCAGTTGTCTATCATGCCGAAAAGTCAGCTCTAATATTAAAAATAAATCACTAAATTCAATATATTATTAAATACATTTAATGTATATCATAATATCAGGATGAAAAAAACCAGCGTCCATTTCGATGTCGAGGGCTTTCTCAAAACCCTGACCGGCCGCCCTGGGGTCTACCGTATGCAGGATGCGAAGGGTGAAGTGCTTTATGTCGGCAAGGCGCGCAACCTCAAGAAGCGTGTGACGAGTTACTTTCGCGCGTCGAACGACTCCAAGACGCAGGCAATGGTCGCGCAAATCCGCGCTATTGAGGTGACCGTCACGCACACCGAGACCGAGGCGCTGATTTTGGAAAATACCCTGATTAAGGAGTTGCAGCCCCGCTATAACGTGCTGCTGCGTGATGATAAGAGTTATCCGTTTATCTATCTCTCCAGCACGGATGACTTCCCGCGCTTGGCCTTGCACCGCGGCGCCAAGCGGGCTAAAGGCCGCTATTTCGGTCCCTATCCCAGCGCGGGCGCGGCGCGCGAGAGCCTGCACCTGCTGCAAAAGGTGTTTCCCGTGCGCCAGTGCGAGGATGTCTTTTTCAAGAACCGCTCGCGTCCCTGTTTGCAGTACCAGATCAAACGCTGCACCGCGCCCTGCGTGGGGCTGGTGGACAAGGAGATCTACCAACAAGACGTGCAGCATGCGGTGATGTTTCTGGAGGGCAAAAGCCACCTGCTCACCGACGATCTGGCCGCGCGCATGGAGTCCGCCGCCGCACAGCTCGACTTCGAGCGCGCCGCCCACTACCGTGACCAGATAGCCATGCTGCGGCGAGTACAGGAGCATCAATATGTCAGTGGCGAGAGGGGAGATCTCGATGTTATCGCCTGCGCAGTTCGCAGTGGCGTGGCGTGCGTGCAGGTGTTTTATGTTCGCGCAGGACGTAACCTCGGCAACAAATCTTTTTTCCCGCGCGTACCCGCGGGCGCCGGCGCGGCTGAGGTGCTGAGCGCCTTTATTTCGCAATATTATCTGGCCGATCCCGCGCGGGACGGAGAGCCGGCTAACGTCAAAGAGATCCCCAGCGAGATTCTGATCAATCTCCCGCTGGATGAGCAGGGGCTGTTACAGCAAGGTCTGGCGGCTCAGGCGGGCCACAAGGTGACGATTACGCACGCGGTACGCGGCGAGCGGGCGCGCTGGGTGCAAATGGCGGTTGCTAACGCCGGGCATGCCTTGGCCTTTGAACTCTCTAACAAGGGCACAATCCGCCAGCGACTAGAGGAGTTGAAGGCCGCGTTGGATCTCGATGCGACGCCACAGCGGCTGGAATGCTTCGACATCAGTCATACCATGGGCGAGGCGACGGTAGCCTCCTGCGTGGTGTTTGACTGCAACGGCCCGCTGAAATCCGATTATCGCCGCTTTAACATCCAGGACATCACCCCAGGCGATGATTACGCCGCCCTGCGGCAGGCCCTGTCGAGACGCTATACACGACTCAAGCAGGGCGAGGGCAAACTCCCCGATGTATTGTTGATAGACGGCGGCAAGGGCCAGGTCGCCCAGGCGGAACAGGTGTTGGAGGAGTTACAGGTCACGGGCGTTACGCTAGTCGGTGTGGCCAAGGGCCCCGGTCGCCGGGCGGGGCTGGAGAGCCTGTTCTTGTCCGCCACCGGCGCGCCCGTTATACTGCCGGAGAACTCCCCGGCCTTGCACTTGATACAACAGATTCGAGACGAGGCCCATCGCTTCGCCATCACCGGCCACCGGCAACGCCGCGCCAAGGCACGCACAACCTCCACACTGGAGGCGATACCCGGCATGGGGCCGCGCCGCCGCCAGGTATTGCTCAGCCATTTCGGGGGGCTGCACGAGGTGGCGCGGGCCGGGGTCGAGGATCTCGCCCAGGTTCAGGGTATTAGCCGCGAAATCGCCCAGAGGATTTATGATAGCTTTCACAGCGACTAAATTGTTTCGTCACGAAATATGTTAGACAGTAGCCGTGAAAGGACAGAAGGCGCGCGACACACCTCGTGGATGGGCATTCCTAATCTGCTAACGCTGCTGCGTATCGGTCTGGTGCCGATCTTTGTGCTGGTCTTTTATCTGCCGTTCAAGTCTGCCCATATCGCCACGGCAGCGATATTCGCGCTCGCTGCCGTCACCGACTGGCTGGACGGGTTTCTGGCTCGTAAGCTCGGCCAGGTTTCCGCCTTGGGCGCTTTTCTTGATCCGGTCGCCGACAAACTGATGGTCGCCGTGGCCTTGGTCTTGCTGGTACAGACCCATCCAACCGCCTGGTTTGCGCTGCCTGCAGCGGTGATTGTAGGCCGTGAGATCATCATTTCCGGCCTGCGCGAATGGATGGCGGAGATTGGCAAACGCACCTCGGTGGCCGTGTCCATCATGGGCAAGTTCAAGACCGGCAGCCAAATGCTGGCGCTGATATTGTTACTGTACCGGGAGCCGATTGCGGGCCTACCCATAACGGCAATAGGGTTTGTCCTGCTCTACCTCGCCGCAGGCCTCACCCTCTGGTCCATGGTCATCTATCTGCGCGCGGCATGGCCGGGTCTGGTATCTAAGTAGGGCACCTCTAAAAATAGTGGATTTTGCCTTTAGGCAAGGCGAAACTCTGTGAGGAAGCGGAGTGTACACGCAGTCTGCCGCTGCGCGGCCCCGCATTCCGAGTAGAATTTCAACGCCGCATAAAGACAAAAGACGCATTTTTAGAGGTGTCCAGGAATCAAAGTATTGCGATAGAGTGCTACTCCCCGCTACAATAGCCGACTTCTGTGACGCGGGAATAGCTCAGCGGTAGAGCACAACCTTGCCAAGGTTGGGGTCGCGAGTTCGAATCTCGTTTCCCGCTCCATAATGACCAAAGAGAGTGGCCGTAGCCCTGGCCTTACGAGTCACGGCTGGGTGGCAGAGTGGTTATGCAGCGGCCTGCAAAGCCGTGTACGTCGGTTCGATTCCGGCCCTAGCCTCCAATATAATCAAATAGTTACATTGCTATTGTTACCTGTTTTATTAGGTTACTGAGAAAAGACTTTTCCCCTCCCACTCTGGAGCAAACTCCCCCAACCCTTCCGCCCGGGTGGCGAAACTGGTAGACGCAAGGGACTTAAAATCCCTCGGCCTAAACAGCCATGCCGGTTCGAGTCCGGCCCCGGGCACCAACAGTCAATACTAACCTCACACGTATCACCTCAAATCCAGTGTTAGGTCCCTGGCTGAGTACCCGTCCCTTTGCAGTTCTGGCAAATGATTTTTCCTGAGCCGTTGCAGGTCGGGCATGTTGAGGTATGTCCAGGGGACCCCACTACACCATCTCCCTTACAAGTATCACACCCCCAACCTCCGGCACCACGGCAAGTTTTACATTGCGCCATAACTTATCTCCTTTAAGTCTCAAACTTGGTTGATATCACTCACGGTCGCGTTCACTATTGCCGGATTTCCGCCCGGCCAACTCTGGCATTGTTTAATGAGCCAATCTTTGTCAGACGGCGAAAGTTGGGCACTTCTCAGGTCGGCAATAAATAAAGGTGGTGAAGGGTTCGTCCTGTCGCTCATCATGTAGGTTCGAGTGCCGTGCCAAATCTTCTGCATGTCCGCCATTTCGAGAGACTCCTTTCCGTTGAAGATTTATGACTTAGAAATTTCGATCGCCCCATCCTTCCGCTGCGTAAAGCGAAGACCTTTGTGTCCAGCCGCGAGAGCTTTAACCGCCTCAACCGTAAACAGCTTGTCATCAGGTATGAAACAAACCTTATCCGCGGTGCTGATGATGGTTGCCAACTCTTTTAAGTTACTGACCGGATCACACGTTGCTACAGACCCGCGAATTACACAAATCCCATCTTCAGACGTATCGCAGGGTGTTACGCACTTGGCCATGTTGCCTCCTTTCATGGTGAGTCAAATTCAACAACCCTGGTCTTGGATATTTCTAGAGAGACCAACTCCTTAATTGATACCCAAGTTCAATCTCAAAGTGCAACACCTAGTGAATGAAGGCATCCGCGCTACGATGCGCGGACTATGCCTAAACAATACAGCCACCTATCAAAACATGAACGAGATATAATCGCCGTACTGCGCAGCCAAGGGGCTTC
>DATMXC010000133.1:0-2921 GCA_035561915.1 Gammaproteobacteria bacterium | reverse complement strand
ACCCGGAGGTGGGCATAGGCGCTCGCCGCCACCGGTCCGGAATACACATAGCCCGCATGGGGCACAACCATCACCTTGGGTGTAGGCCCTTCCGGGCACCCGGTTACGCGGCTCATTAGTTTGTCCAGCTCACGCCCAAGCTCCGCAGGCTGAGCGGGGTAAAAGCTGCCGGCAACCGCCGGTGGACGAATAGCAAGCATGAAATCTATTTAAACACTCTCATTTCCAGGATTTAGCAGGTTGTTGAAAAATCGCATTTTCAACAGCCTGCGTGCGGTACACGGATGTGCTGCCATTTTTCAAGCACGGTGTAGGTGTTTGAAAAATGGAGCAAAGCAAAAATCGCACTTTTTGCTTTGCGAGTTGAAAAAGCCCATGGACGGGCTTTTTCAACAACCTGTTGGTCATAATGGGGGCGCGCAATGTATCTATCAAGGGCACATCCAAAAGGGACCAGTTCAGGTAAGCAGCTCTTTCAAGGTAAGGGCATTGTGCACCGAATATCCTGCTTGGTCGTTATCGAAGTAGACATACACTTTCTTCAAATCCCGCCATCCGGAGATGCGTGCCGCCCACTCGCGCAGCGACTTCCTGCTATACGAGCCAGCATAAGCCTCAGCAGGGCCATGCAGGCGCACGTAGCTAAAATCGGCGGTGATCTCAATCGGTGAGCATATCCCGGCCAGATCAAATATGCAGAATGCGGCCTTATACCGTTTTAACAAGGCGTAGATATCGGGATGGTGCCATGAGTCGTCACGAAATTCGAAGGCGCAGGGCAGCTCCACGGGAAGGGCCTCTAGAAACAGTCTAAGGCGTTCGGTATTGCGTCTCCAGTGTGGCGGTAACTGAAATAGCACAGGTCCTCGTTTTTCCTTGAGGCCCGCAAGGGTGGGCAGCATGCGTTCAATCGCAGGCCCTGGATTATTGAGCTTTTTCATATGGGTGATAAAGCGGCTTCCCTTAAAGGCAAAGCAAAAATCCCTGGGCACCGCATCGTGCCAGCTCTGCACGGTGTGGACTGTGGGGAGGCGGTAGAAACTGCTATTAATCTCGACGGTATCGAAGTGCTGTGCATAAAAGGCTAGCATCTGCTCAGCCGGCAAATCTTCAGGATAAAAACTCCCACGCCAATGAATATAGTGCCAGCCGGAAGTGCCTATACGGGTCTCCGTACTCACATGGTACGTGCCAGCATCGTGCGCAGTTCCTTCAAACCGCGGGTATTCAAGACATCGCCCTTTTCCAGCCAGCCGCGGCGCGCCTGACCTACGGCATAGCGCAGATTATCGAATTGATGGACGCTGTGGGCGTCGGAGTTGATCGCCACGGGCACGCCTTCCTCCTTGGCCATCTGCGCGTAGATGTCGAGCAAATCGAGCCGTTCCGGATGGGCGTTGATCTCGAGGAAACAGCCGCGTTCACGAGCATGGCGAATGATGAGCAACATGTCCGCGTCATAAGGTTCGCGCTCCTGAATGAGCCGCCCCGTCGGGTGCGCGAGAATGGAAAAATGCGGATGATCCATGGCCTTGAGGATGCGCGTCGTCTGTTTGTCACGTGATAGGTCAAAGCGGCTGTGCACCGCTGCCACCACGATGTCGAGTTTTCCCAGCAGGTTATCCGGCAGGTCGAGATTCCCGTCTTCGAGTATATCCACCTCGATGCCCTTGAGCAGGGTGATGCCTTTGAGCTCCGCATTCAACCGGTCAATCTCATCCATCTGTGCGAGCAGGCGCTGCGGGGTAAGACCGTGCGCCACGGTGAGACGCCGGGAATGTTCGGTGATGGCGAGGTAGTCAAAGCCGCGCGTCTGGGCGGCGAGCGCCATCTCGCGCAGGCTGTTATGGCCGTCTGTCGCCTTGGTGTGTGCGTGCAGATCGCCGCGCAGATGGGCGAGCTCTACGAGCCGGGGCAGGCGGTGCGCCCTAGCTGCCTCAATCTCGCCGCGGTTCTCCCTGAGCTCGGGCTCAATGTAGGGCAGACCCACGGCGGCGTAGACGGACTCTTCTGTCTTACCGGCGATCCGCTTCTTGCCGCGGAACACACCGTACTCATTGATCTTGAGTCCCATATCCTGACCCAGCTTGCGTACCGTGATGTTATGTGACTTGCTCCCGGTAAAATAGTGTAGCGCGGCGCCGTAAGATTCCTCGGCGACCACCCTGATGTCCACCTGCAATTTCGCGCGCAGCACCACCGTGGCGCGGGTAGGGCCTTGGGAGAGGACCTCCGCTACTTCATCGTAGTGAATGAACCGTTCCATGACAGGGCTGTCGCGACTCGCCGTGACCAGAATATCCAGATCGCCGACAGTCTCCTGATAACGGCGGTAACTGCCGGCCACGATGACCTGTTTGACGCCGGGCACGGCCTTGAGATATTTCACCAGCGGCTCGGCATATTGCGCGGCGACAGCGAGCTTGAAGCGTTTGCTTACGCCGGTTTGGGCCTCGATGGCCTGTAGTATTTTCGTCTCGGTCTTCTCGCCGAAGCCGTGTAGCCTGCGGATGCGTCCGTCGCGCGCGGCGCGTGCGAGCTGCTCCACCGTGCGGATGTCGAGTTCATGATAAAGGGCCTTGACTTTTTTCGGGCCGAGACCGGGAAGCTTGAGAAGCTCGATGAGCGCTACGGGTGTGTGTTTGCGCTGTTTGCGCAACAACGACGAGCTACCGGTGCTGACGATTTCCTGTATCTTTGCCGCAAGATCCTCGCCGATGCCGGGGAGCTGAGTAAGATCTTCACCGCCGGCGACCATGTCGGTCAGCTCGCGGCGCAGGTCACGGATGACACGCGCGGCATTACGGTAGGCGCGCACCCTGAAAGGGTTGGCCTCCTCAATCTCCAGGAGGTCGGCGATTTCCTCGAAGATCGCGGCGATGTCGGCGTTGTGAACCGTCACGAATGGCCTGTCATCTTAA
>DATMXC010000132.1:0-8319 GCA_035561915.1 Gammaproteobacteria bacterium | reverse complement strand
GGGGCGGTTGTCGGCTGTTTGCTTTCATTTGCCATGGTAGTTCCTCCTGATTGATTGTTGCCTATGAAGCGCCATACAAACCTGGAAGGACAACTTTTCCAGCTTTTGACCATTGTAAAAATAACTTAATGGACCATGCTTTGATTTAGATCAATAATCAATCATTATTCGCTAGCTGCCGGACATTAAGGTATGTAAGTTATTGAATAATTATTAAGAAGTTCATTAGCAAGATGACATATCAGGTTTTCATTACTCGCTTAGCCAGGCCCCTATTTTGTCCTGGGCAGCTTTTGTCAACTTAGCAATATAGCCTTCGGCTTGGGGACTCAAAGCCATGGTATTGCGTGGATCTCCGATCTCCAATCCAAGAAGACATAACCGCTGCGGCAAGGCCTCCAGATCCGTTGCAAGCGCGACGGCCTCTGCGAGCCCGAAGCCATGGCTCGACAGCGAGGGGGCCGTATAGTGAACAATGTCCTCGCCTTCCAGATCATAGATGAGCCCCGCCTCACTCTTACCGGAGACTGCATCGAGTAGCAACACACTGTCTTCGGCGCGCCAATGTTCGAGCAGTGCTGAGCCGGGACGGTCGAGCAGCTTGATCTCGACGCGGTCTTCATCAAACATTCCGCGCAAGCCTTCGGCGGCCCGCCATCCCGCCGGATCGTCACCCCACGGTGAACCGAGACCGATGACGCGTATCATGGACGCTCTACCGTGAGCTTCAAAAAGTGCGTGGAGCAGGAAATGCAGGGGTCGTAATTGCGTATCCCGGATTCGAGACGCGCGCGCAGCGCGGCGTCATTTAAACTCACATCTTCTTCGACGGACTCGCGCAGATCGGCCTCGATCTGGGCCTGATTCTGGCTGGTGGGCGGAACAATGCGCGCCGTTTTAACCAGACCCGCCGAATCGAGTTCGTAGCGCTGCCAGAGGATGCCGCGTGGCGCCTCGGTGCAGGCCATGCCAATACCTGCGCGTGGCTCTATCTCGACATAAGCCTTTTCCGGCCGATGATAATTTTCAAGAATAGTCATCGCTTCTGTGAAGGCAACATGGATCTCCAGCGCACGCGCCACGATACTGTGATAAGGATTGCGGCTTGGCCAGGCGATGCCAGTCTGTTTCAAGAGACGGACGGTTTGCTCAGGCAGTCTGTCCAAATTATTGTTGATGCGCGCCAACGGTCCAACCCAATAGGGTTTGCCGTTAATGTGCGCGTGCAGCGCGGTGGAGTACGACACCTGCCGTTCTTCGACATGATCCTCAAATTCATCGGCCGTGATAGTGAGACCAGCGCTGGAAATGACACGGCCTTCGTTCATGGGATAATCATGCGCATGGCGTAACGAAACAAAAGGTGCATTGCGGGTAATGGACGGCACCTTCAGTTCCACCGTCCAGCGCACTAGATCTTCTACATCCTGCGCAGCCTCGCGCAAACGGACGAGTAACTCCCTGGCTTCAGATTCATCGGGTGCACGGTAAAAACCGCCCACCCGCGCACCTACCGGATGCACCGACCGTCCGCCCATCATGCTGAGAATTCTGTTGCCGAGCCCTTGCAGCCGCAAGCCGCGCCGCACGATATCAGGATATATCTGCGCCATTGCCATCGCGTCTGGAAAGCCGAGGAAATCAGGGGCCGCCAGCAGGTGGATGTGCATGCTGTGACTCTCCAGCCACTCGCCGCAGTAATACAGTCGCCGCAGCGTGCGTATCTCAGGGGTAATCACCGCCCCAAAGGCCGCCTCGATGGCGTGCACCGCGCTCATCTGATAAGCCACCGGGCAGATGCCGCAGATGCGCGCAACCATATCGGGAATTTCCTTCCAGCTCCTGCCCTCCAGAAATTTCTCGAAAAAGCGCGGCGGCTCGAAAATATTTAAACGCAAATCAGCCACCCGCTCGCCCTCGATGCGCACATACAGGGCTCCCTCGCCCTCGACTCGGGTCAATATTGGAATTTCTATGCGGCGCTCGGTCATATTTCGCTTATTTCTTGAGTAACTTCAGTCTTCCTCATCCTCTTGCTTCATCATCTTAAGTTCGCCACCGAATTCCTGGCGGATGATCGAGAGCTCGTACAGCCTCACCGCCACCAAATAGTTGATACTCCCTTCAGGCAACTTACCCTCCGCGTCGGGTTCCCCAGGCGGAACACCCGTTAAAATCTCAATGGCCTGATTGATATTCTCGACAGGCCAGATATTAAACTTTTCCGCCTCGGCGGCCTTCACGACATCGTCGCGCAACATCAGATTTTTTACGTTAGCAGCCGGAATCAACACCCCCTGCTCGCCTGTCAAACCTCTCGCCTTGCAGATATCGAAAAACCCTTCAATCTTCTCATTAACGGCTCCGATAGCTTGAACCTGGCCGAACTGGTTCACAGAGCCGGTCACGGCGAAAGACTGTTTGATGGGAATCTCAGACAAGCTGGAAAGCAGGGCGCACAGCTCGGCGAGCGAGGCGCTGTCCCCCTCCACAAAACCGTAGGACTGTTCAAACACCAGACTGGCCGAAAGTGAAAGCGGACGATCCTTTGAATACCGTGCGGCCAAAAATGAAGACAAGATAAGTACGCCCTTGGAGTGTATTGCGCCGCTCAGCTTTACTTCGCGCTCAATGTTGATGAACTCACCTTCACCGAGGCGGGTAGTGGCGGTAATCCGGGTGGGTTGGGCGAATGCGTGCGGACCCAGTTCCACCACGGAAAGGCCGTTCACCTGCCCAACCGCCTCGCCGCGGGTATCAATGAGCAGGGTACCGCGCAGAATTTCTTCTTGCAGCCTGGCCTTCAAACGACCCGCCCGGTAGATCTGCGTTTCAATTGCCTGCTGCACATCAGCGGCGGTGACCACCGGGCGGCCGGTCTGTCTCGCCCAATGATCGGCCTCACGCATCACGTCTGCTACACTCTGCATGTGGGTAGTGAGTTTTTCCGCATCGCCTATGATACGCGCACTGTGTTCGATAACCCGCCCCACCGCACTGCGGTCAAATGGCTGTAAACCTTCTTTGTGAACCAGAGTGCCTATCATTCTTGCATAGAGCAGATTATTCTCAGAATTGCGGTCGAGACTCTCCTCGAAATCGGCGGCGATCTTAAAGAGCTCGCTGAATTCGGGATCGTATTCGTAAAGCAGATAATAAAACAGCCTATCCCCGAACAGAATCAACTTTACGTCGAGCGGAATGGGCTCAGGCTCCAACGACACCGTGCTAATAAGGCTGTACATTTGACCCAGTGACTCGATACGGATTTCACGGGAGTAGAGCGCCCGCTTGAGCGCCTCCCAGGAGAACGGATAGCTGAGCACCTTATGCACATCCAGCAACAGGTAGCCGCCATTCGCCTGATGCAACGAACCCGGCTTGATAAGGGTAAAATCCGTTACCAGCGCGCCGAGCTGCGCGGCATGTTCGATACGGCCGATCAAATTGTTATAGGTCGGGTTGGTATCCAAGATAATGGGTGCGCCTTGCGATTGACTGTGGTCCACCAGCACATTGACCTGGTAGCGTCGAAATGACGGGCGTTCAGTTACGGCAAGCCCCATGATAGTGACAGTGGCCGGAGATACCTCGTGGTGACGAAAGTCATCTACATTTTCGATCACATCCTGCTCGACGGTGTTGAGATAAGTTAATACCTCCGGTAATTCGGTATACTTCTCCTGCAGCTCATCAATGAGATGGCCGACCGCGAGGATGGTCACTTCACGATTGAGCTGTTTGAGTTTATCCCGCCGTTCCCTGCGCCATTGAGTCACCTGACGGATAACCCGCTGCAGCCGTTCCTGCATTGTAGTGACTGCCTTTTCAACACGCTCTTTTTCCTGGTCTGGCAGTTTTTCATATTCGTCCGGACCGATCACCTCGTTGTTACGCATGGGGGTGAAGGCGAATCCCCCTGGGGTGCGCAGCAATGCGATTCCCTGCTGTAGCGCGTCATCGCCGAGCTGTTGCAGGACTTGCTCCTGCTGATCGTTGAACGCCTTTTTAATCTCGTCCACCTTGGTGCGGTATTCATCGCTATCGAACGCCGCCGGGATGGCGCTGCGCAACTCTTCCACCAATTGCACCATGTCCTGACGCAGCTTCGCCGCCCATCCGGCAGGCAGCCGTAATGCGCGAGGCTTGTGAGGCTGTTCGAAGTTGTGAATGTAGCACCAGTCGGGTGGTTTGGGTTCTTGCTTCGCCTTACCATCCAGATAGCTGCGCACGAAGGTATGCTTACCCATACCTGGCGGGCCTAACACAAAGATATTGTACCCCTCGCGCCGGATACCGGAACCAAACCGGACGGCATCGAACGCGCGGGTCTGGCCGATGATCTCTACCAATTCTTCAAGCTCATCCGTCGTCTCGAAAGGAAGTTGATCGGGATCGCAGCGATGATACAGCGATGCAGGGTTGAGGGCTTTTATTGTTGTCATAGGACCATTGCAGGGTAGATTAAAATTTTTATGAATATTTACAGCAAAGCATCTTTAGGCTGAAGACAAACAACAACTGCATAGTAGGCATGCAACCGGCAAAGGAACTTTGATCTAGATCACAAAAGAGGGATAAATTCTCGCTATCTTTCCCAGGCCTGTGACCCTGCGCGAAAAGCAGGTGCCCAGCCGTTGATAAAACGCAGGCGCCGCACAATATCCTCGTTAGACAAACCCAGCTCTAGAAAGCGCCGGCCCAGCGCGGCCGTATTGCCGTCTTCCTGCGGTCCAAAGCAGCCATAGCAGTCGCGCTCATAACGCGGACACAGGGCGCCGCAGCCGGTGCGGGTGACCGGTCCCAAACAGGGTTCACGCTTGGCGACCAGCACGCACACATTGCCGGCGCGCTTGCACTCCATGCACACCGATTCGCCGGGGATGCGCGGATTCACCCCTGCAAGCAAATCGCACAACACCCTCTTTAACTGAGTTTGGTCTATGGGACAGCCCCACAACTCCGCGTCCACCTTAACGTGAGCCGAGATCGGCGTGGATTGCGCCAGGCTATCTATATATTCAGGACTCGCATAAACGCCTTTCACAAAAGCATCGAGTGACTTCCAGTTACGCAACGCCTGTAATCCACCCGCCGTCGCGCACGCCCCAATGGTAATCAGTAAACGACTCGCCGCGCGCACGTCTTGAATACGTTTGAGATCGGCCGAAGTTGAAATCGAACCTTCGACGAACGATACATCATACGGTCCCGTGCCCATGTCACTCGACGCCTCGGCGAAGTGGACGATCTTTACCCTGTCCGCAAGCGTCAGCAAATCCTGTTCGAGATTAAGAAATTGCAATTGACAACCGTCGCAGGAGGCGAACTTGTGCACCGCGATGCGTAATCTTTCCATCATGTCAAAAACCCTTTACTGCGAGCAGCGCTCGCAATTGAGCGTAAGGAAATACCGGACCGTCCTTGCAGATAAATTTTCCGCCGAACTGACAATGCCCGCAGTGTCCCACCGCGCACTGCATGTTGCGCTCCATGGAAAGATAAATATCCGTGAGCGCCATACCGCGTTTGAGTAAATCCTCGGCCACGCTAACCATCATCGGCTCGGGTCCGCACATCATCGCCATGCCTTTAAACATGATCGGATCAATATCCTCCAGCGTCTGTGTGACCAGGCCCACCCGGCCGCGCCATTCGGGCGTACCCTTATCCGCCGTGAGCATCACCTGAGTATCCGGCGCCGCGCACCACGTTTGTATGCGGTCGGTATAAATAAGATCGTCCGGATGCTTCACGCCGTGACACACGGTAACACGGCCGTAGGACGCGCGGCGCTGCAAGGCATAGTGAATCATTGAGGTCGTCGGCGCGCAGCCAAGACCTCCGGTGATCAAGAGTAAGTGGCGTCCCTGTGCCGCCTCCAGAGGCCAACCTCGTCCAAATGGGCCGCGCAGACCCAGTTTGTCGCCGGGTTTGAGCCGTTGCAATCCCCTCGTCACACGTCCTACGGCGCGGATGGTGTGATCAATCAGATCAAGGTCATCAGGATCCGAAACGATAGAGATCGCCACCTCACCCACGCCCCACAAGTAAAGCATATTGAACTGGCCCGGTTGAAAGCGATACGCGGCGCGGGCCTGCGCATCGTGCAAGCGCAGACGCAAGGTAAAGACATCACGCGTCTCGTCCACGCGCTCCACCACCGCGGCCAACTGGGGGAGATAAGGATTGAAAGTCTTTGCGTTGGCGCTCACACACCCTCACCCTCCCCTCTCCCAGATGGGGAAGGGGTATCTATTCGCGTGGCGCGGATTGCGTTTACCTCTTCGATGAGATCAATGCCGGTCGGACACCAGGTGATGCAACGCCCGCACCCCACACAACCGCTCGCGCCAAATTGCTCGATCCACGCCGCAAGTTTGTGGGTGAGCCATTGCCGGTAGCGATGACGAATCTGAGGACGAATCTGTGCGCCGTGGATATATCCGTGCTGCAATGTAAAACACGAGCTCCACTCACGGTGGTGTTCGCTTGCGGTTCCATCCAGCGACATCACATCGGATTCGCTGTGACAAAAACAGGTGGGACACACCATCGTGCAGTTGGCGCAAGACAGACAACGCTCGGCGACGTCATCCCAGCGCGGGTGTTCGAGGTTGTTAAACAACAGCGCCTGAATGTCCGTAGTGTCGAGACGGCGCGTTTGGGAATCTGCCGCGGCGGCAATGGCTTGCGTCGCAGCGAGTTCGTCCACGTCGCGCGCGGGCTTCAAGGGGAGATCGGCCAGCAACGCCTCGCCTTGCTCACTGCCCGCCTCTACCAGAAAGGCCTCATCGAGCTCAGTCAAGGCAAGATCATAGCCGGGCCGCGCGCGCGGCCCGGTATTCATCGAGGCGCAGAAACAGGTCGCGGCGGAGCGCGTGCAATTCACCGCAACGATGAATACGTTTTCGCGCCGGGAGGCGTAATAGGGGTCGGTGTAGTTTGAGTGCTCTCCCGCGAGAAAGGTGCGGTCCTGCACACTCACACCCGCAAGATCACAGGCGCGCGCGCCAATGACGGCAAGCGGCCGCAGGTCAGGCAGGGCCTCCTTAAAGCTCACCTCGCCACCGGCGGAGACTGTCCACAAAGTCTCTTGCGGCGCGAACAAAAAACGTTTGAGGGATTCCGGACCATGGACATAATCAAAATATCGTCCATTGCCCGAATCTTCGAGACGATAACTCCCCGGCTCCTGCACGCTTATAAACCCCGCCGGGAGGTCGGCCGCGCCGCTGACCTCGTCGAACACAATGGCGCCGCTGCGCTGCCGCGGCCCCAACACGCGATAGCCGCGCGCTACGAGCGCCCGAATCAAACTATCGAAATCGGCCCTGGCTAATAGTGACGGTTGAGGCATGGCGTTTCCCTCGCTCGGTTTCAGCAAGCATAGGCTACTCTAGTCAAACTTATCAAATAATACGATTACGCTGTTCGCCCCGGAAATAGGCTTCGATATTCATCACCACCTCCCGCGCCAATCTTTGTTGCGCCTGCCTGCTCGCCCAGGCAATGTGCGGAGTGATGAGGATATTGGTAAGATCCACTGACAACAAGGGATGATCCGGCGGTGGCGGTTCCCGGCTCAAGACATCTATGCAGGCGCCGCCGATTCGGCCCGATCGTAAGGCGTCGGCCAACGCCGCCTCGTCCACTATTCCGCCACGCGCGGTGTTGACAAGAATAGCGCCAGGCTTTATCAGCGCCAATTCGGCGCGGCCTATCAGGTGACGGGTATCGGCGTTGAGCGGCACATGCAAACTGATGACATCACTGTGGCGCAACACCTCATCAAAGAGTGTGTATCCGGCGCGAATAACCTTTGCGTCCCGGCGTTCCGCCAGCCATACCCGCATGCCGAAGGCTTCGCCCAGCCGCGTGACGGCCTGACCGAGCGTGCCAGCCCCGATAATACCCAGGGTAGAACCGGCGAGATCGTCCACTTCCCTATCGTTCAGGGTGAAGATAGGCGAACGCGACCAGTCACCGTTAAGTACGGCCTGGTGATAGTGCACGATCTGTCGGCGCAGTGCGAGCAGCATGGCAAAGACATGTTCAGCGACGCTTTCCGTGGCGTAATCACTGACATTACACACGGCGACATCGCGCGCCCGCGCCGCTTCCAGATCAATGTGATCCACCCCGGTGGCCGCCACCGCAATCAGCCGCAGGCGCGGCAATTGCTCCAGCGTCTCCACCCGCACCGGGACCTTGTTGGTGATGATGACCTCGGCGTCAGCCGCGCGCTCGACAAGCTGTTTGGGACTCGTGGTGGGGTATTCGCGCCAATGGCAATGCTCTATCCCCGGCGCGGGGAAC
>DATMXC010000131.1:0-2118 GCA_035561915.1 Gammaproteobacteria bacterium | reverse complement strand
CTGCCACGCCAGGGAAGGCAGCGTAACCGTAAATATAGTGGGGCCATAGCTCAGCTGGGAGAGCGCTTGCATGGCATGCAAGAGGTCGGCGGTTCGATCCCGCCTGGCTCCACCAACCTCAACCTGTGACGTACACGGATGTACTAATGTCGCGTGAGGCAGGATGCCGGGAGCGACCATACCTATACAATTCACATTTCATAGTCCCCATCGTCTAGAGGCCTAGGACACTGCCCTTTCACGGCGGCGACAGGGGTTCGAATCCCCTTGGGGACGCCACTTTTTAGAGAAGTGTCGCTAGTCGCTCCCGGCATCCTGTGACGTACAAGGATGTACTAATGTCTCGGGAGGCAGGACGCCGGGAGAGACCCTCACGCGACATTAGTACATCCGTGTACGTCACAACAAACGCCCGGCACGCACCAAACGCCTGCTCCAATAGCCGTTATCGAGTGTCCCCACGGAAACCTGTTTGCCGGAAACGGGGGCGTGGATAAACTCACTGCCTCCCTGATAGATACCTACATGCGAAACACCACGGCCGTTGATCTCGAAAAAGAGCAGATCACCGGGCAGCAGGTCATCAAGCGTCACGGGTTGAGTTTGACGGAACAACCCGGCGGTAGTGCGCGGGAGATTTTGAATTCCCACCTGCTGATAGGTGTACAGCACCAGTCCACTGCAATCAAAACCGCGCGGGGTAGTACCTCCCGGCCGGTAGGGTGCGCCAATCATCTGTTGGGCGACAGATACAATGTCGGCGCGTTGTTGCGCTTCGGGCGAAGGATAACTCTGTGATAGACGCGGAGGTGTACTACAGCCTGCCAGCATGAGCAACGTCACGCAAAATAGAGCACCATAGTGGGAGCGAAGAAAGGGAACAGATGAGATGCGTACCGATGGCATTCTTGAATACCCCTTCAGAGAAGCTGATCTAAGCTAACCCAGGGTACTCTAAAAATCAAGCCGGACTAGGCTTCGAACCTGGTTAAGACCATCGTGTCAAACCTATTACAAGCACGTATACTGAGCAACCCATGGCTACAAAATCTCCGGTTCATCGCTTACCGCCTCTGCGCTGGTATGGTCTGCTGCTTATAAGTCTGCCGGTCTTGCTGATAGCGTTCGGGATATACGTCGTCTATCTCGATCATACCGTCCAGGCTCAGTTCGAAGGCAAACGTTGGGCCTTGCCCGCGCGTGTTTATGCGCGACCCCTGGAGTTGTTTCAAGGGATGCAGCTCAACCCTGAGATCATGGCCGCAGAGTTGAATGATTTGGGTTATGTGCAAGGGATTCAACCTGAAGGACCCGGCACCTATTCGCGCTCGACCGGTGACGTACAGGGAGGAACTAATGTCGCGGGAGGCAGGACGCCGGGAGCGACCGCATTTCATTTGGTGACACGCAGCTTTCGATTCTGGGACACCAGCGAAGCTTCACAACCGGTCACGGTGGCCTTTGACGGCAACACGCTGCGCGCACTGCAAAATACCCGGACCGGCGCACGTCTCGACCTGGTCCGTCTCGATCCGCTGCTGGTCGGCGGCATCTACCCGGCGCATCACGAAGACCGTGTCCTGGTGCGGGTCAAGGAGGTGCCGCCGCTGCTCATCAAGGCGCTGATTGACGTGGAGGATCGCCGCTTTTATAAACACCACGGCATCAACGTCGTCTCTATATTACGCGCCATGTGGGCCAATCTGCGCGCTGGTTCCACTGTGCAGGGAGGCAGCACGTTGACTCAGCAGTTGGTGAAAAATTTCTACCTTACCGCCGACCGCACGCTCAGCCGCAAACTCAACGAAGTCATTATGGCGGTGCTGCTGGAGATGCACTATTCCAAGGACGAAATCCTGGAGGCCTACCTCAATGAAATCTTTTTGGGGCAGGACGGTCAGCGCGCCATTCATGGTTTCGGGCTGGCCAGCCAATTTTATTTTGGTCGGCCCTTGAATGAACTGGATCTCTCTCAGCTCGCCCTGCTGGTGGGGATGGTGCCCGCACCTTCGGGTTACGAGCCGCGGCAACACGCCCAGCGCGCGGTCGCTATACGGAATCGTGTCCTGGACGCCATGCTTACGCAACAGGACATCACCGCCGCGCAGGCGGCCAAGG
>DATMXC010000130.1:0-5081 GCA_035561915.1 Gammaproteobacteria bacterium | reverse complement strand
GACAATATCTATCCAGGAAATATGATTGGCGACGAACAGGATGGGATGAGTGCTGATCTTGCCGTGCGCCTGAATTCGCAAATTAACGATGCGGCAGAATTTGCGCGACCACCAGCGCGCGATGGCCTGTTGATAATCCGTAAAATCGCGCCGTCCGTACCGCTGGAGGATGCTTAGTAACGGGTAACAGACCAGCAAACCTGACAGCATAAGCCAGAACAATAGGCCGATGCGCAGCAGCCGGCGTAGATGCATGATCAAGCCGCTTCGCCTTCCATACGCTCAACGAAATGTCGTACATAACGAGGATGAATGCGCTGCACCGCAAGCAATACAAACAGGTCAGCCACATTGAATTGCGGATCCCAGGCGGGCTCGCCGCAGATCACGGCGCCCATGCGCAGATAGGCCTTGAGCAGGGGTGGAATCGCCACCTGCGTCTCGCTGCGGGTCACGTCCGGCGGGGTATTAAACAGCGGCAAATGGGGATACACACGCTGTTCGGGAAAACTTAAATAATTCTTACTGAGGCTTGAGTACAAGTTGGCAACATAATCCACGCCCGTCTCCAGCGAAATGCTGTTACAGCCCATCAAATAATCAAATTTATGCATAATCATAAAGCGGGCCAAACCTTGCCAGAGCAGGCTTACCGCGGCCCCGTTGCGATAATCGGTATGTACACAGGCGCGCCCGACCTCCATGAAGCGTCCGGGCAGATTCAAGATCTGGCTGAGATCAAACTCAGTCTGCGAGTAATAGCCGCCGGCGCGGGCCGCTTCCACGTCAGTGAGGATCCGGTAACAGCCGATGACCCGATCATTCTGCACCGCATCCCGCACCAGCAGGTGTTGACAGTATGGATCAAAGTCATCCTGCTCAATGGCGGTTTTGGGATCCCCCAGGTCCGCGCCCATTTCCTCCACAAACACTTGATAGCGCAGCCGCTGCGCGGCGCGAACCTCATCGGGGGTTACCGCCAAACTGACCCGCAGCTCGTGGTCTCGATCTGACAGGATGTCTGTATCAAACCGCCGCCCTTCGCTTACTATTCTCAGCATCACACTCTCTCCGGTTGATGAATCCGGCAGAGGATGCGCGAGTTCCATTACAACCCGATGATGCTAACTTGAAATTATTATGACGCTTTGGCGAAAAAAAAGGGCGCCCTAGGGCGCCCGTCAACGCTTTGCACTACCAGTTTTAAGGAGAAACTAAAAGTCGTGGTTGATGCCGACGGAGAAAGTGGACGGATCCGTCCCCGTATGGGGCTTCACCGCGCCGCTGGAACCACCCGTACCCAAGCCGTACTGCGCACCACTATCGTTGTTGGTTTTTGCATATAGAGCGTACACGGTAGTGCGCTTGCTGAGTGAGTGATCCACGCCAACAGCGAACCAGTTCGCCCCGGTATTGGAGCCGACATCATTATCATCGGCATTGGCGTAGGCGACCTTGAAGGTGTTGTTGTCCACCTTGTGCGTAAGCGCGACGTACCAAGCATCACGGTCCAGTACGGTCGCCTTATCGTCCTCTGAAAGGATTTCGTATACCAGGCCCAGCTTGGTCTTCTCTTCGTTGAAGGCATAGCCCAGGCCGACCTTAATCCCGTCGGTGTCACCACCGCCCGCGCCGCTCACATTGTCGTTTTTATGTGCCTCGTAGGCAACACTGCCGAACAAGGGGCCATTTTCATACGTAACGTTCACACTGTATCTGTCGCGCTTCACCGCAGGGTCTTCATCGAGGCGATAGCCGGCCTTGAATTGAAAGCCTTCTACATTTGGGCTCCAATACTGGATGCTGTTGGGTTCACGCTCATCGTACGGGGTGCCCGCTCCGCTCACATTTCCTATGATGGCGTTGAAATCGCCCATTGTGTCGCCGTAGATATCCAGCTTACCAGTGGCAACCTTATAAGGGTTGTCGGTGGCGCCCATCAACAGGCTGCCGAATCCTGTGGCGACGCCCACATAGCTGTTGCGAACGGTACCGAGCAGTGTACCGGTACTCCCTGCGCCATCGTCCAGGTTGACCAGGGTCTCAAACTGGAAGAAAGCCTTCATGCCATTGCCGAGGTCTTCAATACCTTTGAAGCCCAGGCGTGAGGCGTTGCTGGAGACGTTGGTGAGGTTATCGGTACCGTTATCGGTCATGTCCACGGACGTGCGCGCCTTGCCGTAGACGGTGACATTGTCTGCGGCCTGTACTCCCACAGGCAATGCAGCCGCGAGGGCAAGAGCGGTGAGTGTTGTGCTGCACAATCTCATTGATATTCTCCTTATCGAGTAGTTTATAAGCTGGCTAAAAGTGCCCATAGCTTGCAGGAGAAATGTTACAGATACATGAAATAATTATTACAAAATGGAGACGGTGGCTCACCACGCGACGTTGATGGTCTTGTAAAAAAATTTCACTTAGCGGTCATTTTGTTGTCATTAAGGAAAGTCATACTGCCGCTCACGGTCTAGACCCGTTCTTCCCTAACCTTACCCCTCTCAAGGAGATTAAGTATGAAGTGCACCTTGCTGTCAACCGTATCGCTATTGGCTATTTCAGCATGTAGCCTCCAACCTCTGGTCAGCCTCGCTGATGATGATGAAAAAGACTTCGGCTTGTTCGTCCAACACCAATTAGAAGCCAAGTCGGAGAAATTGTTCGGCATCAACCAGCCGCTGTCTGCCAGCGCCTATGGCCCTTACACCGGCGCGGATAATGTCAAATCCGTGGAGCTTGCCAAAGGTCTTAAGGCCTATGCAGTGAGCAACGTGAACGACAAACAGGCGGACATGATTGCCTTCTGGCCCAACGATATTAACCCCACGCAAGTCTTTCTGTGTATCGAAAACTTTTTCAGCGGCAACAGCCCGTCCACAATCAGCGTGCAGCGCGTGAACCTGGCCGGGGATCCGAATAACAATGTTGAGACCATCGTGAAGGGCATCTCGTCCTGTGATCCCATCAAACGCACCCCCTGGGGGACTTTGATAGTCGGTGAAGAAGCGGGAGCCAGCGGCGGCTTTTACGAGATCATGGATCCGGTGGGTCTGAGCGGCGCGGCGCCCGCGGTGATCACCGATCGTGTGGCCGGCACCAGCACGGATAGCAGAGTAGTGAAGCGCAAAGCAATCGGCAACGTCTCTTTTGAGGGCATCGTGATACTGGGCAATGGCACGCTGTACTTCGGAGATGAAAAGCGTCCCGCCAACGGCAAGACGGGCGGAGGCATCTATAAGTTCGTGCCCACCAACCTCTACAATCCTTCCATGGGAGTAATCACTGATCCCAATCTGTCGCCGTTTGCCAGCGGTGCCAATTACGGCATGCGCCTAGGAACGCGCAGCGGGAATACCGACTACGGCCAGGGTTCGGAAATCGGCAAGGGTATCTGGATGGCCATCAACGCGGCGACTTACAGCGACGCCTCGGGCAACATCAATCTGGGCAATGCGCAAGCCGCATTGGGGCTGACCGGCTATTACCGTCCGGAAGACATGGATCGTGACCCCATCGCCGCAAAAAACGGCGTTGTGCGTAACTGCTGGGCCAATACCGGGATCATGTCCAACGGCCTGAATAGTGCAATCGAAAAGGGTCATAACTATGGCGAAATTCTCTGTCTGACTGACACAGCCGAGACGGCGGCTACTACAGGCTTTGCGCCTATCGTCACACAGTTCGTCAACGGTGACCGTGACATGAATCACTTTGACAACATGGCCTTCCAACCTTATACAGGCAACCTGGTCATGCTCGAGGACGGTGAAGTTGAGGTGCTGAATGCCGACGGGAGCTTGAAAGAGCTGCGCGGCAACGACATCTGGATGTGCCTGCCCGACGGCAAAGACCGTGACGTGCAAAGCGACGGCTGTGTGCGTATTCTGTCTGTCAAGGATACCGATGCCGAATCCACCGGCTTTATCTTTGACGCCAGCGGCAAAAATGCCTATGTCAACATCCAGCACCGCTCCACCGGCCAGGGCGCCTTGCTGCGTATCGAAGGCTTCAAGATCAAAAAGGAAGATTAAACTTTTCCAACCATAAAGAAGTCTCCCCCGTCGCACTTCCAGCCGCGCCTCGAGCGCGGCTTTTTTTGCTGCACAGGGAAGAGCGATAGCGAAGGGTCCTGCGAATGTCGCGGGCGATCACTCTCGACATCCTGCCTCCCGCGACATTCGTACGTCCTTGTACGTCACAGGATGCTCAGGAGCGACTGTTGCATCAGGGGGCGAGACGAGTTTCGTCGAGCGGATTCGCATGGACTGTGAAGAGCCTGTCCTGTTTGCCAATAGAGTCTGCAGCCGGCGCCCGTGTGTCTCTCTAGGCCGCTTGGGCGAAGTAAAAAGCTCTGGAGTGTCTCATCTTGGATAAAAAAATCGGAGCCGTGGAATACATAGGGGCAGCCCATACACAGGCAGTGAAACGCTCAGCGTGATTTATCTACCCCACCCTATTCCGCCCTCTGAACAGTGGGCGTAAACGTATGGAAAGTATAGTCTTACTTAGACTTGTGAGTGCTCAGAGATACCCCAAGTTAGCTGCTGAGATTTTCAGACTGAAAGGGCGGCCTCAGACCCAGCCTGGGGTCCGGTATTGGGGAGCTTCATGCCGCGGGTGGAAAAGCGATAGCCTGAGCCGCGCACGGTCTGAATACACTGTTCATAACCATACCCTTCCAAGACCTTGCGTAAACGGCGGATGTGCACATCCACGGTGCGCTCTTCCACGTAGACGTTACTCCCCCACACCTGATCGAGCAGTTGTGCACGGCTGTAGACGCGCTCGGTGTGCGTCATGAAGAAGTGCAGCAGGCGAAACTCGGTGGGGCCCATCGGCACCATTTGATCTCCCACGCTGATCAGGCGATTGGCCGGATCGAGTTGCAGACCGAACAGGTTTATCACCTCGTCGGTCGCCTGCGGCGTGGTGCGACGCAACACCGCCTTGATGCGCGCCAGCAGTTCTTTGGGTGAAAACGGTTTGGTGATGTAGTCATCCGCGCCGCTGTCCAGGCCCTTGATCTTGTCGCCTTCTTCGCCGCGCGCGGTGAGCATGATGACAGGGAGTTGGCTGGTCGCGGG
>DATMXC010000129.1:0-3451 GCA_035561915.1 Gammaproteobacteria bacterium | reverse complement strand
CAGGTCGTGTTGATCGGCCAGGGCAAAAAATTCGAGATCTGGGACGAGGAGACATGGAACGCGCGCCGCGACGGTTGGCTCGCGGAGGATGTCGGCGAGTACCAAGGGTTGTCCGAGGCGATGAAGAAGTTGTCGCTGTAGATGCAGGGGCTAGCGAAGCGTGAGGAGTAAGGGGTGAGGGGTGAGGGGTTACGCCTCACTCCTAACTCCTCACTCCTCACCTGCCGATGAGCAATCAGCATCGTCCGGTGTTGCTGGAGGAGGCGCTGGCCGGACTCGCCATCCGGCCCGGCGGCTTGTATGTGGACGGTACCTTTGGGCGCGGTGGCCACGCGCTGGCTATCTTGGCGAAGCTGGGAAGTGAGGGGCGTTTGCTGGCTCTGGATAAGGACCCGCAGGCGATTGCGGCGGCACAGGAGCAGTTTTTATCGGATAAACGATTCATGATCGAGCGGGGTAGCTTCGCTATGCTCAAACAGCAGGTGGAAAGGCGAGGTGGGTTGGGGAAGGTGAGCGGCGTGCTGCTCGATTTGGGCGTGTCGTCGCCGCAACTGGATGACCCTGAGCGCGGTTTTAGTTTCAGCCACGACGGCCCGCTCGACATGCGCATGGATCCGGAGTCCGGACAGAGCGCCGCCGACTGGCTGGCTGTGGTCCCGGAACGGGAGATCATACAGGTGTTGCGCGACTACGGCGAAGAGCGTTATGCAAAACGTATCGCCCACGCTATTGTCCAGGCGCGCGCGACAAGTCCGATCCGCACCACGAAGCAGCTCGCCGAGATCGTGCGCGCCGCCCATCCTGCGTGGGAGAAGGACAAAGATCCCGCCACCCGCAGCTTTCAGGCGATTCGCATCTTTATTAATCAGGAACTCGACGACCTGGAGGCATGTCTTCCTCAGTGTGTGGAGGCGTTAGCCCCCGGCGGGCGGCTTGCCGTGATCAGCTTTCACTCGCTGGAGGACAGGATCGTCAAACGCTTCATGCGTAAAGAGACGCGCGGCGGTGAATTTCCTCCCGGCCTTCCCGTCACTCAGGCGCACTTCCATCCGACGCTGCGCGTCATCGGCAAGGCGATCCACGCCTCGGCGGCCGAGGTACGGGCCAATCCGCGCGCGCGCAGCGCCGTGCTGCGCATCGCCGAGAGACTGCCGTGAAGCTGCGCGCCGCTCACATAGGCTTGGGCCTGGTGGTGCTGGCGACGCTTGCCTCGGCGTTCGGCGTGGTGTATGCCAAACATGAGAATCGAAAATTGTTTATTACATTGCAGGCCCTGCAGGCCGAACGCGACGCGATGAATGTGGAGTGGGGGCAGTTGCAGCTCGAGCAGAGCACGCAGGCCACGCATGCGCGAATGGATACCGAGGCCCGTGGCCGGCTGGGGATGCAATCGCCTGATCCCAAGGCGATCGTCATCATCAGGTCTGTTCTGAGCCCTGCCGATGAGTCCATTCCGCACGGACGCCGAGGGCCATGAGCCGCCCCACGCCCACACACGTCTATACCGGACGCCGCGTACTGGTGCTTTGCCTGCTTGGCGGGGCCGCGCTGTTGTTGATGTGGCGCGTCGTGGATCTGCAAGTCTTCAATAAGGCATTTCTACAAGTGCAGGGCGAAGCCCGCCATCTGCGCGTGGTCAGCCTGCCGGTACATCGCGGGGTGATCAGCGACCGCAATGGCGAACCGCTCGCCATCAGCACGCCGGTGGACTCGGTGTGGGCCAACCCGCAGGAGTTGGCCACGGCGCGCGCCGAGTGGCCGCGGCTCGCCAAGCTGCTGGGTTTCTCTGCGAAAGAATTGGCGCAATTTCTGAGTGCCCGCAGGGAACGCGAGTTTGTCTATCTCAAACGCCGCGTCACGCCCGATCTCGCCGGGCAGGTCATGGCCTTGAAACTGCCGGGCGTGGCCTTGCAGCGCGAGTACCGGCGCTATTATCCGTCCGGCGAAGTGACGGCTCACGTGGTGGGTTTTACCGGCGTCGAAGATAACGGCCAGGAAGGTCTGGAGCTTGCCTACGACGCCTGGCTGCGCGGTACGCCTGGCAGCAAGCGCGTCATGCGGGATCGCCTCGGGCGCATCGTGCAGGACGTGGAACAATTGAGCGCACCCCAGCCCGGCCGCGACGTACAACTGAGTCTGGACCGGCGCATCCAGTATCTCGCTTACCGGGAACTCAAGTCCGCCGTGCTGGAGCATCACGCGCTATCGGGTTCGGCGGTGATTCTCGATGTGCAGACCGGCGAGGTGCTCGCCATGGTCAACGTGCCCGCCTACAACCCCAACAGTCCCGGCGAGATGCAGGGCGCGCGGCTACGCAACCGCGCGCTGACCGACGTGTTCGAGCCCGGCTCGACCATCAAGCCGTTCACCATCGCCGCGGCGCTGGAGACGGGGCAGTACCGGCCCGATACCCCAATCGACACTGCGCCCGGCACCTTCAAGGTCGGCCACAAGCTGATCCGCGACGAGCATGACTACGGCCGGATTGATGTCAGCACCGTAATTCAAAAGTCCAGCAACGTCGGGGTGAGCAAGATTGCCCTCACGATTCCCCCGGAGCGGCTGTGGCGGATGTTCTCGAGTGTGGGTTTGGGGACGCAGAGCGGCAGCGGTTTCCCCGGCGAGGCGAGCGGCCGGCTCAGCTCGCCGCGGAGATGGGGGGAGATCGAGCGCGCCACGCTTTCGTTCGGCTACGGCCTGTCGGTGACCGCCTTGCAGTTGGCGCAGGCCTATACCGCGTTGGCCAACGACGGCGAGCTGCGGCCGGTGTCGCTGCTGCGCGTGGACCAACCTCTGCCCGCCAAGCGGGTGATGCAGCCCGAGACCGCGACCGCGGTGCGCACGATGATGGAGCGGGTAGTCGCCGACGGCGGCACCGGCACCGAGGCGCGCATCCCTGGCTACCGGGTGGCAGGCAAGACCGGCACGGTGCACAAGATCGGAGCGGACGGCTACGATGCCAACCGTTACCTGTCGCTGTTCGCGGGCATGGCCCCGGCCACGCGGCCGCGGCTGGTCATGGCGGTGATCATCAATGAACCGCAGGGCGATGAGTATTACGGCGGCCTGGTGGCGGCGCCAGTGTTTGCCAAGGTCATGACAGGCGCCCTGCGGTTGCTTGATGTCAGCCCGGACGACCTCCCCTCATTGCAGATCGCTCAATCAAATACGGTGAGGAGTGAGGAGTTAGGAGTGAGGGGTTCAGAAACCGTGAGGGGTGAGGAGTTAGGCGTGAGGCGTAACAGCTCCTCACCCCTCACTCCTCACCCCTCACCAGCCGAAGGCCCAGATATGGGTAAGTACGAATGATGGCCGCCCCACGCACCGAGTACGGCACAGGCCTCCGGCTGAGCATGCTACTCGAAGGCTATACCCAGGTGAGCCCTGCCGACGAGAGCGAGATAGTGGGGTTGTCGCTCGACAGCCGCCGCACTCGGCCGGGCGATCTGTT
>DATMXC010000128.1:0-3889 GCA_035561915.1 Gammaproteobacteria bacterium | reverse complement strand
GACGCCCGGCCGGTCAGTGGCCTGCATACGGAGATAGTACGCAGTCTCGACCTCTTCCATCGGCAGAATCGGGAAGTCGGAAAGCGCATCGGGCTGGAAGGCGAGATGCGGGACACGGTTCTCGGGGTCCGAGGTGAGTGCGCGCACCACATCAACGAGATCCGCCACCACCGCCGAGGCGGTCGGTTCGGCCCCCGCGCCTGCGCCGTAATAGAGCGTCGGTCCGACCGCATCGCCGGTCACCACGATGGCGTTCATCACCCCGTCCACGTTGGCGATTAGACGCCGATACGGAATCAGGGTGGGGTGCACGCGCAGCTCGATGCCTTTGGGCGTGCGCCGCGAGAGTGCAAGGTGCTTGATGCGGTAACCGAGCTGCTCGGCGTAATTCACATCTTCGCGGGTGATGCGGGTGATGCCTTCGGTATACACCTTATCGAATTGCAACGGGATGCCGAAGGCGATGGCGGCGAGGATGGTGAGTTTATGCGCGGCGTCTATCCCTTCGACATCGAAGGTGGGGTCGGCCTCGGCATAACCGAGCCGCTGCGCCTCGGCCAGCACATCGGCGAAGTCACGGCCTTTGTCGCGCATCTCGGTCAGGATAAAATTACCGGTGCCGTTGATGATGCCCGCCAACCATTCGATGCGGTTGCCGGCCAGACCCTCGCGGATTGCCTTGATGATGGGGATGCCGCCCGCCACCGCGGCTTCGAAGGCGACCATCACGCCCTGGTCGCGCGCGGCGGCGAAGATCTCATTACCGTAGCGCGCAATCAAGGCCTTGTTGGCGGTAACCACGTGTTTACCGTTGGCGATAGCGCGATTGACGAGGTCGCGGGCGATGTCCACACCGCCGATCAGTTCGACGATGATCTCGATGTCTGGATTTTCCACCACCTCGACAGGGTGTGCGGTAAGCCGGATACCTTCGCTGTTACAGATGCGCGACTTGGAGAGATCGCGCGCGGCGGCGTGCACCACTTGGATGCCGCGGCCCGCGCGGCGAGTGATTTCTTCGGCGTTGCGGCGCAACACATTGACGGTGCCGCCGCCGACCGTACCGAGGCCCAGTAGGCCGACTTTGACGGGGTTCATAGGGGCAGTAGCAAGAAGACGTTTTTCACTTGAAACCTGCCACTTGCAACTTGCAACTGTCTTTCCGAAACATCTCGCGGATGCCGCGCAGCGCCTGACGGGTGCGGTGCTCGTTTTCGATCAATCCGAAACGCACGTGATCGTCGCCGTATTCGCCGAAACCGATGCCGGGAGAGACCGCGACCTTGGCGTCTTCCAGCAACCGTTTGGAAAACTCCAGCGAACCCAGATGCTTATACGGATCGGGAATGGGCGCCCACACAAACATGCTCGCCTTGGGTTTTTCCACCGGCCAGCCGAGCGCATTCAGACCCTCGCACAATACGTCGCGGCGGCTGCGGTACATCTCGGAGATCTCCTTCACGCAGTCCTGCGGCCCTTCCAGGGCGGTGATCGCGGCCACTTGAATGGGCGTAAAGGTGCCGTAGTCGAGATACGATTTCATGCGCGCCAGCGCCGTAACCAGGTGGTGGTTGCCACACATAAAACCCACGCGCCAACCCGGCATGTTGTAGCTCTTCGACAGAGTGAAAAATTCCACCGCGACATCCGTCGCGCCTTTGACTTGCAATATCGAGGGGGCGACATAGCCATCGAAGGCGATGTCGGCGTAGGCGAGATCGTGTACCACCCAGATTTCATTCTCCCGTGCGATGGCGACAACCTTTTCAAAGAAATCCAGCTCCACGCATTGGGTGGTCGGGTTACCGGGGAAATTGAGGACCAGCATCTTTGGTTTGGGCCATGAATCCTTGATCGCCTTTTCCAGCTCGGCAAAAAAATCAATCCCCGGCGTAAGCCGCACATGGCGGATATCCGCACCCGCAATTACAAAACCATAAGGATGAATGGGATAAGACGGATTGGGAACCATGATCGTGTCGCCCGCACCCATTGTGGCAAGTGCCAGATGCGCCAGACCTTCTTTGGAGCCTATAGTGACGATCGCCTCTTTATCGGGGTCGAGGTCTACATTGAAACGACGTTTGTACCAGCCGCAAATCGCCTTGCGCAGACGCGGGATACCGCGCGAGGCGGAATAACGATGCGTGTCACCGCGCCGCGCCGCCTCGATCAATTTATCCACGATGTGCGGCGGCGTGGGCTGATCGGGATTGCCCATGCCGAAGTCGATAATGTCCTCGCCGCGCGCCCGCGCCTTGGCCTTCAACTCTGTTACAATGTTAAAGACGTAAGGTGGAAGACGCTTGATTCTGGGGAAATCGGTGTTCACGGGTTCTGGTTAATATATATTTATATTCAAAGAGTTAAAGTACGCACATTACTAAGCGCGGCGATGACTGTCAACCATGAAGATCACCCTCGAAGCCAGCCAAGGCAATTATAGCATCCAGTCTTACGCCGCTGGGCAGATCTGTGTCAGCGCCCATCCCTCCGTCACGAAGGAAACACTCACTCAAAGTTGCATCATCTTGCCGGATCGCATCCTGCGCGACTGGCCGCCGCAGAGCTTTACCGATCTGCGCGCCGAGCACTTTGCCGTGTTACTGGAACTGAAACCTGAAATCGTGGTGCTGGGAAGTGGGGATCGTTTGCGCTTCCCCGCACCGGCGTTGACTACGAAACTGTTCGAGCAAGGGATAGGCGTTGAAGTGATGGACACCGGCGCGGCTTGCCGGACCTATAACATCCTCATTAACGAAGGCCGCAGAGTGGCTGCCGCCTTGCTGATGATCTAAATAGTCTGAAAAAATCTACTGCCTGTTTCTGGGCAGATACTGCAACGGGTCCACCGGCCTGCCGTCCTTACGAATCTCGAAGTACAGTTGCACCTGCTCCGAGGCACTCTTGCCCATCTCAGCGATGGGCTGTCCCAAGGCGATCTTTTCGCCCTCTTTTACAAGCCTCTTTTTGTTGTGAGCATAAGCACTTAGGAAGGATTTATCATGTTTTACTATAACTAGCTCGCCAAGCCCCTTGAGGCCGTTTCCGCTGTAGACCACCCGCCCCGCGGCGGCAGCGCGTACCGGCTGGCCTTCCCGCCCGGCGATGCTGATGCCTTTTTCAGCGCCGGGACGGTCGCGCAGCACCTGGCCGATTGCTGGCCATTTCCATAACACCCTGCCGCTAGTCGCCGTGTCGTTATCATCGGCCGGGATCGGCGCGACAGGGGGCGCAGGAGTTGCTACAGGCGGAGGGATAGAACGCGCGGGGCGTGTAGGGGCTGGAGCGGCCTTCACGGGCTTGGGAATTTCCGCGGTGTCCAGTGGTGTTACGCGGAGCCGTTGGCCGGCGTAGATGCGGTAAGGCGGCATCAGCCGGTTCCATGCGGCCACCTGTTGGTAGTCCTGGCCGTATAGCCAGGCAATCGAATACAGGGTCTCGCCCGATACGACAATATGATAAAAGCCCCGGCGTGCGGGCTCGGCATGCGTCTGTTCATCTTCACCCTGATCCACCGGGGCAAGCACCATGGGGCCGCCGCAACCGGTGAGCCACAACAGCAGCGGCAGCGGCCATACTGCACTTATAGGATGTTGAAAAAGACCATCCTTGGTCTTCTTCAACACGCAAAGCAAAAAATGTGGTTTTTGCTTTGCTCCATTTTCCAAACACATACGGCGTGTTTGAAAAATGGCGGCCCATCCCTGGGCCGCACGCAGACTGTTTTTCAACAGCCTGCTCACACTCATCGTGTACTCAAAATGAAGTAGGCCACCACCGCCAACGCGACCACCGACCAGCCTATCGCGTCTACATATTTACGCAGCAATCCTTCCATGCGCGGGCCGCCCCACACCATGAATCCGGCCACCATAAAAAACCGCGC